>SYHM01000079.1 GCA_005799205.1 Planctomycetia bacterium
AAAGGAGCGCGGCGCCGACGCGCCAGCCGCGGCTGCGAGATGAGCGAATGACGTGGCAATCACTCATGATTCATCAGCTTGCCCGATTGTGCACCGTTGTCAAAGCCAAACTGGCCGAATCACGAGAAATATTCCAGGAATTCGGGCCGATTGGTGACTCGCCGACGGGATCAGGGTGATTGCGCAACCGCGGGATGACAGTGCGGGCAGGAGACTCCAACAACATAGCGCGAGTCGACCTGCTCCTGCGGTGTCACTGGCATCTGGCAGGCGTAGCAGACAGCTGCATTCGTCTGGCGCAACTCCGAATCGACACACACTCGCCGATCGAACACGAAACAGTCACCGTCATAGTGCGCCGACCCGCACTCTTCAAAGTACTTGAGGATTCCTCCGTCGAGCTGAAAGACTCGCTGAAACCCCGCGGCCTCCATGAAGGGACCCGCCTTCTCACAGCGAATTCCTCCGGTACAGAACATCACGATCGTTTCATCCTTCAAGTGCTCTGGGAGCCTGCGCGTCGCCTCTGGGAAGTCGCGAAAGTGTGAGACACCGATAGGCAGCGCGCCGTGAAAGGATCCCATGCGAATCTCATAGTCATTGCGGGTATCGAGCAGCGTGAGTGGCCTTCCCTCGTCGATCCATTGCTTCAACTCGTGTGCCGCAATCTTTGGGGAGGACTTTCGCGCGGGCGCGATCCCGTCGATGCCAAATGCAATGATCTCGCGTTTGAGCTTCACAAGCATGCGACGAAAGGGCTGCTTGGCGCTCAGACTCTCCTTCGCAACAAGATCATGCAAACCCTCAACGGAGCGAACGCATTGAAGCAGTCGCTCCACCGACTCGGCATCGCCCGCGACGAACAGATTGATCCCTTCGGGGCTGAGCATGATCGTCCCCTTCAGGTGCTCGTGCGCGCAGAGTTCGCGAAGGCGCTCGCGCAGGGACTCGAGTCCATCGAGTGGAGCAAACTTGTATGCGGCAACGTTCGTGACCATTGCCGCACTATAGAGCGGGCACGCTCGATTCGAGTGTCAGTCGCGAGGTGAATCTGCGTTCGCAGTTCGTCAGAGGGTCTCGAAACGCAATCTCGCGAGCGAGCAATTGCAGTGGCTTCGCATACGCGGCCGCCTCGCCTTGCGGGCGTTCTTCGCGCAGCTCGGGGTAGATCGGATCGTTGAGGATAGGAATCGCGAGGGCCGCGCACTGCACGCGCAATTGATGTTTTCGCCCAGTGATTGGCGCCAAGCGGTACAGCCCCTGATCGAAACCTCCGGCGGCGGCGACCCGATTGATCAACGCAATGTGCGTTGTTGCATTGGGGGGGCCTGGCACCTCTCGCATTCGCATGAAGTGTGTGTCCGGCACAATCCTGCTCATGTAAGTCAGTGGAAGGTTGAGTCGATCGTTCACCGGCGCAACCGCCTCATACGACTTTTCGACCGCACGATCGCGAAACAGTGCCTGATAGAGATCGCGCGTTCGTTCTTGCACGCTGAAGAGGACGACTCCTGCTGTGTCACGGTCGACGCGGTGAATAGGAACGAGCGAATCGATGCCCAGCCGGCGCTTGAGCCTCACGAGCAGCGTCTCTTGCAGATACCTGCCCGAAGGAATCACGGGCAGAAAGTGGGGTTTGTCAGCCACGACGAGATGATCGTCGTGAAAGAGAATGTCCTCGTCAAAGGGAATCCGGTCCTCAGATTCAAGCGTTCGGTAATAGAAGAGGACGAGTCCGGCCTCGTGCGGGCGATCGATCGTGACCACGAGACCGTTTCGATCGACAACCTCTCGCTCGGCGATTCTTCTCATCCACTCATGCGCAGGAGTCGCTGGGAAGCACTCGATCAAGTACTGCGCAAGGGTTGTCCACTTTCCTGCCTTCACGCATGTTCGGCTCGGGCCGACGCCATCGCGCACGGGGAGCGGCGCGCGCAGTTTCGCCCCATACCCTGTGTTCGCACTCATTGCTTCCCGCGCGTCTCCTCATGCGCGCTCACGAGCACATCCCATGAGTGATCAAATGCCCACTCGTAGTTGCGCCAACGGCCAATCGACGAACGATTGATGGGCTGCCGAACCTGCTGGTGGCTCAACGTGAACACCGCGCGCGTGTTGCGGTGAGGCTGCACGACCGCTTCATGCATGGGAAGTCCAAGTCGGTCGAGGCAGCGCTGTGCGTGAGTTGCTGGACTCGCGACGAGATCTTCGTACACCAGACATTCATGTGAGAATCCAAACGCGTTGAGCGCTTGGGGGAGAATCGATCGCTCGGCTTCGATCACTCGACGAAGAGAATCGAGTGAGGCTGTCCAGCCGTTCGAGATTGGATGAAAAAACGACAGCAGCATGCTGATCGCCATGTCGCGTGGGTCCCGAGCGACATGAAAGAACACCGTCCCAGGCATCACCACCGCAAGCTCGGGAAGAAACTGCCATGCCTTGAGTGTTTTGTCGAATGTCCAACTGGCCCCGGGCCTGCGCAGGCGCGCGGCGTGGTCGGTGTACCCGCGCTGCAACGTGGCCGCTACATCGCGCGGAGTGTGTGCAAGATCGCGAAGCGTACGCCCGGTCGACGCAATTCCCTGCGCAATGATCTCAACCCCGTCGTACTCGCCGATGCCACAGATCTGTGGATGGCTGTCAAGCATCTGTTCGAGCAACGTGGTTCCAGAGCGAGGAAGTCCGACGACGAGCGCGATGCCCTCGACTGGTTCTGCGCGCGGAGCGATCGTACGAGCACCACTCTTCAGCAGCGCACGCTGCGCGGCAATCGAACCAAGAAGCCCCTCGAGATCGAATGGAGGCGTTGTCGCGGCGTGCAACTCAACTGCGAGTTCGAATGCCTCGCGGTAGCGACCGACTTTGTCGAGCAACTGCACTGCATCAAATCCAGCGACCCGTCGCAGCACGACATGCTGCGAATCTCGCGCGAGTGGCAGCAGCAGGTCAATCGCTGCATCTGGATCATCGGCCGCTCGTACGCGCGCAAGAAAGAACGGGCCTCGTGCATCGCGCAGCCACGCACCTCCGCGATGGACCAGCGCAGCGAACTCGTCCCGCCGGTGCGAAAAATAGAGCGTTTCGGCGAGTGTCACCGAAGCCTCAACACTGTACGGACTTGTCGAGGCTGCAAGTGGCGTCAACCTCGCGATCGCGGCATCGATGCGGCCAAGCCGTTGGTCGACCATCGCCTGCAGGAGCGTGGCCTGATCATGGTGCGGATCGATTCGCAGTGCACGTTCGAGGTCGGTGTCCGCGTCACAGGTGCGGCCGAGCCCAAGGTGCGCTCGCGCTCGACCAACCAATGCAATCCGGTTGCGCGCGGACACCTTGAGCAGCGCATCACAGAGATGGATGACCTGCCCAAACGACTGCGCCGCGAGGAGCCGCTCGATCTGCGCGGCAGGTGTTTCGGCAGGTGACATCGCGCGCTCCACGCTGTTAGAGAAGCAGGCTGCAGAGCGCAGTGATCACGACTGCAGCACAGAGGTTGAGCATGAACCCAACTCGGATCATCTCGCGCTGGGGAACGTGCCCCGTTGAATAGACGAGCGCATTTGGGGGAGTACCAACCGGCAGCATGAAGGCGCAACTCGCGCCAAGCGTTGCCGCGATGACGAGCTTCTCTGGTGAGATTCCAAGCCCAGGAGCCATTGCGCCGACGATGGGTACAGCGGTTGCCGTGAGTGCGGTGTTCGATCCGATCTCGCTTGCGAAGATGAGTGCAGTCACGACCACTCCCACGATTGCGAACTCGGGCACCCCCGAGACGCCTCCAACCGTCGACGCAATCGCCGCAGAGACGCCCGTTCGTTGCATCGAATCCGCAAGGCTGAGCCCACCACCGAACAGAATGAAGACACCCCAGGGCAGCGCGCGCGTCTCAGGCCATGGAACGAGCGGCGTGCGACTGCCACGCGCTTGGGGCAGAAGAAAGAGCGCAAACGCGGCGGCAATCGCGATGATGCCGTCACTGATGTGAACCCCAGGGAGATGCTTCTTGATGAGCGGACTCGCAACCCACAGAAGCACTGCGCTCACAAAGATCAGCAGCGTCACCTTTGCGCCGCGCGAGAGCGGTTGGGTTGTGATGTGGAGTGTCGAGCTCTTCGGTGGATGCACCAGCCCGCGCAGTGGGAATGCGAATCGAAAAATGACGAGCACTGAGAGCAGCATTGCCACGGCAACTGGCACACCAATCGAAGACCAGTGCAAGAACTCCATCGTTCCCCCATTGCCGTCGATCCACTCCGCGGCGATCGCATTCGGCGGGCTGCCGAGCAGTGTCATGACTCCACCGATACTCGCGCCATATGCGACGGCGAGCAGCACCGCACAACGAAAATGCGGAAGTGCCTTCGCGTGTGCGGCTGAGTCGCCGCCTCCTGACGAATAGAAAGACACCGCAGCCGCCGCGAGCGGCAACATCATTGCCGCCGTTGCCGTGTTCGAAACCCACGCACTAATCGCCGCCGTCACGCAGAGAAAGGACGCGACGATGGCCCACTGTGAGTCACCCACGAATGACAGGAGCATCGCAAGCAACCGCTCGCCGAGCCCATGTCGTGCGATCGCGATGCCGATGACCGATCCACCCGCGAAGAGAAAGATCACCTCGTTGGCAAAGGGGACCAGCGCCTGTTCAACCGAGGTCGTACCAGTCAGCGGAAGGACGAGCACAGGGAGCAATCCGGTCACCGCGAGGTCCACTGCCTGTGTTCCCCACCAGATCGCCATCCACGCTAGCAATCCAAGCGACACACCACCAGCACTCGAGAGCTTCATCGACGCACATCCACCAGAGTGAACCGCCAATGCGATCGCGACGCCGATGAGGGGACCCGCGATGAGGGCGAATTGGCGGAGAAAATCGGGTTGATCGGCGCCGCTCTGTTCGCGCGCAGTGCCTTGCGGCGAAGAAGGAGTCTCGTGCGCAGGTCGTTGCATGTCACGGGAAAGGCTACAGCGTTCGTGCTGCCTCACATCGACCGCTACAGTAGCGCCATGTCGCACACACAGGAAACGCTTAAGCAAGTCTTTGCGCATCCCACGTCGCACAACATCGCATGGCGAGACATTGTCAAGATGTTTGAAGGACTCGGGGGCACCACAGAAGAAACCAAGAAGGAACACCTCAAGGTCAAGCTCAACGGAAAGGAGATGACCTTCTTGATCCCTCGCCATGGGCACCACACACTCGACAACAATGACGAAATCGGTCACATCCGCCGATTTCTCCGTGACTGCGGACTCGAGCCATCGCACAAGTAGCCATTCTGGCGCAGATTTCTGGGTTGAATTCTTGGGGATTCCGCTTGCGCGGGGGCACCTCGGGGGTAGGTTGTTGGCATGATCACACCGCAGACCTCACGTGGAATTCAGCTGACGCTCGCACTCGCGCTGAGCGCACATATCACGACACTCGCATCGGGGCAAGCGACAAACGATGCGTGTGGTGCGGCATCGCCTCTCGCTGGATATGGAGTCACTGCGTACTCCACCGTCGGCGCAACGACCGATGGACTCGCGGGGCCCGCGTGTCTCTTTTTCAGCGTCTCACAGGTTTACAACGACATTTGGTACTGCTGGACTGCTGCTGAGAGCGGCATCGTCTCGATCGACCTATGCGGATCAACGTTTGACACGAAGTTAGCTGTCTACGCCGATTGCACCCCGTGCGCCGATCCTTCAACGATCATTGCGTGTAGTGACGATTCATGCGGGAATGGTTCGAAGGTGATCTTTGTGGCAGCCGCGGGACACTCGTACACCGTCCGAGTCGGCGCCTATTCAACCTCTGGCACTGGTACGGGCAACATCACAGTCGCGTCTGGGGCACTCGCTGACATTACGAATCCAGCAAACGGTCATCGCTACCTGGCCTTTGCTGGCACGAGTTGGACTGCGAGCGAGGCATTCGCGGTCAGCATTGGCGCACATATGGTGACAATCGATGACCAAGCTGAGAATGACTGGATTCAGGCGAACTTCGGGCTCCTGCTTGGCGTCGATCGGCGCATTTGGATCGGATTCAACGATGCCGTAACCGAAGGTCAGTTCGTGTGGGCCAGCGGAGCCGCAGTCAACTTCACGAATTGGAATTCAGGCGAGCCGAACAATGGCGGAACGGGTGAAGACTTCGCCGAGTTTCTCGGGAGCAACGGGAAATGGAACGATCTCAACGACGCGGGTGCAGGGCTCGCGCACCTTGTCATCGTCGAGCTCGAACCAAGCGCTCCAGCATGCGCCCCTGACTTTGACGGCGATGGATTTGTGGCAGGATCGGACCTCGCGGTGATCTTGAGTAACTGGGGTGGGTCTGGGAGCGGCGACCTCGACGGGGACAATCTCGTCGGCGGAGCCGATCTCACGACGATGTTGAGTGCGTGGGGAGCTTGCCCATAAAGCACCAATCAGCTCGAGATCAACTCGTGCATTCAATTGCCGCGATTGGAAACTGACCCGCCGGCACTGGCGCCGCGATCACTGCAACATGCCAGTTTGCAAGCGCAGCCTCAGGCGTTCGAGTGCGAGCCCTGCGCGCCTTCGCACCGTCGAGGATTCTGTGAATCTGCTTCGAGAGTGACTGAATCCGTGCGATCTCTCCCGACTCGAGATGCTCCCAGCGGAGTCCGACGAGTGGAAGCCCACGCGTCGATGCGCTCGCGGAGTGTGCGATCGACTTGTGGCTTGCATCAAGGTAGCCATTGACGATCGTCCCTAATCGTCGCCCCTCTTTCGCACTCTTGAGATTGCATTTCACTTTCACTGTCGCACTGCTCGCCGCAAAAGCGTCCGCGCCTCCGGTGCGGGTCACATGCACGAGCCCTGCGGACTGCAGAAGCTTCATGTGGTAATAGAGTCCAGTGCACTCATGGCCAAACATTGCGCTCAATTGCGGCACTGTGAGCGGACCATGAGCACGAATCGCTTCAAGCAACTGCATTCGCAGGACCGAGCGCACGCCATGCCACGAGGCATTCGACGCAAGCGACAGTTGCGCGCAGCGGACGGGCAACTGAGGCGACGAAGCGCCGCGAACTTTTGACCCGCGCTGTCCATTCATCATCGGAGTTGCCATTTCCGAATCGTAGCGAACGGCCTGCGCACGAGTGCGTTGTTGTGCGCACGCAGACCGACACAGCCACTCGAGACCGTTTCTTTCTAGACTGAGCGAGCGATGCTGAAGACGCGACTCATCGTTGGAACCGGACTCATCGCAGCGCTTGCCGCGCTCGCAGCATGTGACGCTTCGTTTCCGTATCTCTGGCTTGGGGCAACGCGCATCGGGCCTGGTGCCGTGTTGTTGGGGGTGAGTTTGCTCTTCATCGCGGCAGTGCTCGCACGAGAGTTTTCGAGACTGACGTCCTGCAGCAGGCAATCTGCAGTTTGGCTCACCTATTTCGCGATCGCGGGAGGCATTGCGAGTATTGCACTCGCGCCAACGCTGCTGCCTCGTCATCTTGTGGCGCAAGCGATCGTCTCAATTCCATGCCTCCTCGTGATCTTCGGGTCGATCGACCACGCGAGGTCGAAGCAGGTCACCGGATTAACGAGTGCGCTTGGCGCGTTGCTCCTCGCGTACGCCGCGATCGGTGTACCACTTGGATTTTGGATTCTGCTTCGCCACGATCGCGATGCATGGACGCTCGCTGGTGCGGTTTTGGCGGTGAAGAGCGCAGACATTGGTGCATACTTCACAGGGCTGGCAATCGGCAAGCACAAGCTTGCCCCATGGCTCAGCCCGGCAAAGACATGGGAGGGATTCGCTGGAGGAGTGATCCTGTCGGGAATCGTTGGGTCGCTGCTGGCAATCGCATCGCAGTCCAACGCGGCGGCAGATGCATGCATCGAACCGCTTTCGCTCTCGGCTGGGGTCTTCATCGCCATTGCACTGGGGGTTGCTGGGACCTGCGGCGACCTCTTCGAGAGCGCGCTGAAACGCGGCGCGGGGGTCAAGGACTCTGGGACGATCCTGCCAGGGATGGGTGGTCTCTACGACCTGTTCGACTCAATCCTGCCAGCAGGGCCGCTGGCCTGGTGGCTGATTGCCTCGTGAATGAACAGGGTTTCTGAGCGAGTTTGGCGCGGCGGTCGTCTCTGCTAGCCTCGGTTCGTAATGACCCTCATCGCAGACCTTGTCAGCCTCCATCAAGTCGACGCTCAGGTGCGCGCACTGCGCGGTCGACTTGAATCCGCTCAGAAATATGTCGCGATGCAAGAGCGTCAGCGCTCGCTGCTGCAGGGCCGCCTTGAAGAAGCCAAGAGTCAGATTCGCCAGTACCAAGCGACTGCAGCCAATCAAGAAGCTGAGAGCGGAACCGTGAAAGCACGTATCGAGACCCTTCGGGTGCAACTCAACACGAGCACGAATCCAAAGCAGTACGCGGCAGTGCTCAGTGAATTGAAGGGACTCCAAACCAAGCGTGATGAGATCGATGATGGGACGCTCGCCCAGTTGCAGAAGGTGGAAGAGCTCCAGGCGAAGTTGGTTGAGGTTGAAAAGCTGCTCGCCGAGCGCGAGCAGGTCCTCACCGTTGGGAAGGCCGAGCTCGATATGTGCAGGACAGAAGTTGGCTCGCGCCTCGCAGAACTCGATCTCGAGCGGGGGTCTGCTGCGGCCCGGATACCACAGCGTGAGCGCGACGCGTTTAACCGAGTCGCTGACCTCTACGACGGCGAGGCGATGGCCGAACTTGTCGCGATCGATGCGCGGCGACGTGAATATGTTTGCGGAGTTTGCAACATGGAACTCCCTCCAGAGAAGTATGCAGCACTTGCCTCAAACCCCAACACCGCGGTGACCTGCACGTCGTGTCACCGAATCTTGTTTATCTCTGAGATCACGACCGCCGCGAGTTGATCGCCACGGGGCAGTCATCCATATCCGAGCCGTTCGAGATCCGATTCGGAGAGTCCGAAGTGGTGCCCAATCTCGTGCAAAATGGTAATCCGAATCTCACGCTCGATGCGCGCGACACCCCCGTACTCCTCTCCGTTCTCGTCGCGGCACTCAGTCCATCCTCCCGCCGCATCGAGGATTCCCCGGCGGAAAATCTGAATCACATCCGGCAGCTCTCCAGAGTGAGTGACGCTTCGCTCCGTCAACGCGACCCCGGTGTGCATCCCGCAAAGGTCTTCCTCATTGAGATCGAGCCCCATCGCGCGCAGCATTGAGTCAGACGGGGCATCATCAACGATGAGCGGAGACTCGTCGAGGAAGTCATGAACGGCGCGAGGAAGCGTCGCAAGCACCCGCTCGAGATGTCCATCGAATCGCTCGCGCTCTTGGTGCGACCATGTGCTCCTCACGCCTCGACTTGTCCGACGAGTTGTGAGATCTTGGTGACGCCCTGCGCCGTCGCCCACCGTTCGAGTCCTCGCGCGATTCGGACTGGCGACGAGGGATCGACAAAGAGAGCCGTTCCAACGCCGACCGCGGTGGCTCCAGCGAGAATGAACTCTGCAGCGTCTTCCCACCCCATCACGCCGCCCACCGCGACGATCGGAATGCCTGCGTCGCGTGCAACGCGGCTGTAGACCTCACGCACGATACGCACGATGATCGGGTGGATCGCCGGCCCTGAGAGTCCTCCCATCGTGCGCGACAGCCGCGGCCGCCGCGAGTGGACATCGATCGCCATCGCTGGCATCGTGTTGCACAGCACAAGCACGTTGGCACCCCCGTCGATCGCAGCGGACGCCATCGCCACTGGGTCCGTCATGTCTGGCGCGAGTTTCACACTCAGCACGCACGACTTCACAACGGGTCGAACCTCGTTCAGCAACTCTCGCAGCGTCGATGGCTCAGAACCAAACTGTCGACCCGTCGCGGTGTTGGGACACGACACATTCAGTTCGATCGCTCGAAGTGAACCGCATCGATCGATCGACGATGACACCGAGGCGTACTCGGCGAGCGTGTGCCCTGCAACCGATGCAATGACTGTGGTTGGGCAGTGACGCACCTTGGGAGCCTCTTCGGCGAGAAACCGATCCACTCCCATGTTGGCGAGGCCGATCGCATTGAGCATGCCTGCGCGCGATGGAACGACTCGCACGGCACGATTGCCATCACGCGGCTCAAGCGTGATGCTCTTGGTGGTGATCGCCCCAATTCGATCGAGGCCCATCGCATCAGCCAACTCATCGATGTAGCCGCACGTACCCGCTGCAGCGATCACGGGATTCCGCAGGTCCAATCCTGCAAGCGAAGTCTGAAGGAGCGCTGGAAAGCCCACGGCATACTTGTAACAGAACTATCATGACTCGACATGAGCACTCCAGAACGAATTGCGCAGTTCGAAAAAATGGCGTCTGCGGATCCCACCAATGAGATGGCGCACTTCAGCCTTGGAAACGCCTACCTGCAAGCGGGGCGACACGCTGAGGCAGCCACCAGTCTGCAGCGGGTCATCGAACTCAGCGCCGGGATGAGCAAGGCCTACCAACTCTGCGGCCAGGCAATGATTGGAGCAGGTTGGACTGACAAGGCCGTCGATGTGCTGACGCGAGGATTCCATATCGCCTTCCAGCGAGGCGACCGGATGGTTGAGCAGGCAATCGGACAATTGCTCGTCTCAATCGGCCGCACCGTTCCAACGGTCGAGCGAACAACCGCGGCAGCATCAAACCCCAATCGGGCAGATGGGTCATTCGTCTGCGGACGCACCGGCCGCGCAGGGACGAAACTCGCTGCGCCACCAATGCGCGGGGTGATCGGCGCGTGGATCTTCGAAAACATCTCAGCCGAGACGTGGAAGGAATGGATCGGCCAAGGAACGAAGGTCATCAATGAGATGCGTCTCGACTTTTCGCGCGAGCGCGATCAGGAGATTTACGACCAACACATGCGCGAGTACCTCGGACTCGATGATGCACTTGTCACGTCGCTTCGTGCCGCCAACGAACCGACCTCACACGCGTCGTAGCCAGACCCACCACTCAATCACGAGCACCGCGACTGTGCCGAGAAGCAGCCATGGCCAGGCGGCGCTCTGCGTTGTGCCCCCGCCGTGCACGCCTGCGACCTTTTCGGAGTTGAACGAGATCTCGTTTGCGGCGTCACAGCGTCCCTCACTGCGAGTCGCCATGTTGACTGCAAATGCGCGAGACGTGCCCAGCGCATCTGCCCCGCCTGGCTCCCACGCGATCTGAAACACTCCACTCGTTTTCACCGGCCCGTACGAGAGACTCGACTGCGCCGGCGCAACGAGAGCAACCTCGCTTCCACCTGGCGTTCGCACGACTGGATTGCGTGCTCCCACTGGAAGCCGGGTCGAAATGATGTCCCCCGGTGCAAGCGGTTCATCGGTGATTGCAGCTCCCCCTGCGGCGAGCCACGCGATTGCATTTGAGCAAAAGTTCACGAATCCTCGCTGAAAGGGCCAGTTGCTTTCCATCGGATCAAACGTGACATACACCAGTGTGAGCGGGCCTCGGTTCACTGTGACGACGAGCGGACCCTCACTCGCTTCGACAATGACATCTGCATCTCCCCCGGGGGCGACTGCCGTCATCGACGAGACGAACAGTTCATCAAGGTTGACATACTGCAGCAGTGGATGCTCGTCGCGCAGGCTGCGCACAGATGCGTTTTCCTTCATCCCATAGGGACTGATTCCCGCCGCGACAGGAGGTGCTCGGAAGACGAGATATCTGCCACGGGCGAGCGAGGCAGGCATCACATCATCGAGCACGATGACGTCGTACGCGTCGGGAGCGAGCGGATCGCCTGCAACGAGACGATCCCACTCGTCAATTGGAATGAGTTCGAGTGCCGCAAGCGACATCCCTTCGAGGAGGCTTCGAAGGACGAATGTGCCTCGACCCACCATCGCAATACGCAGGTCATGCGGCGGCGAGGCGATCACCGCGGCGCGGTCATCAGCTGCGAGCGCATCTTTCGCTGTGAGCCGCACCTCAACAATTCCACCCTCAGGAAGCACGAGCGACGGAAACACGACTTGCGTCTCACCGGGGGTACGAGAGCTGTGCGATGGATCTACCAACGCTTGCGGAACCTCGACAGGCTTTGGAGTGACTGCGCGCAGACTTCCATTCACTGCCACCTCGAGATCTCCTGCGAACGGCGTGGTGTTCCAATTCACAACGCGCGCGAAAATCTGCACCTCATTGGGTCGTTCTGGATTGCGCGCGGCCGCGAGTCCTGCGATCCCGACATTCTGCGTCGAGTCCGCGCCGATGGCGTGAAAGATGACGCGCTCTCCGGGACGCAACACGATTCGGTCGAGATCACCCACGCGACCGTCCGAAAAGAGCTCGTACGCGGGCGGGTCTGCGGCGACTGGAGCGGGATTGTCTGGATCGGTGATCGTCGTAAAGGCGCGTGCGAGCTCGAACGCATCTGCAAGCGCTGTGGTTTCGTCAGTGGGCTCGATCGACTCGATGGCTTCGATCACCTGCGCTGCGTTGTCAGTAAACGGGCAGATGACTTGCGCTTCTCGGGCGAACGCAATGACCATGACAGCCGGAGCCTTGTTGCTAAAGAGTCCACCTGAGTGAAGTGAACGAATGCGCGCACCTGCGCTTCGCTTCGCTTCGGCGAGCCGTGTCAGGCCGTCCTCGCCGTCGGTGGCGTTCATTGATCCTGACACATCAACGAGGAGTACCACGCGCGCAGCGCTCGTCTCGCCAAGATCAACTTGCGGCTGGGCAACGGCGAGAACAACGAGCGCGAGCGCAATCAACTGCAAGAGCAGCAGGAGCGAAAAGCGCAACCGTTGGAAGGGAGCGTTCGCACGCAAGTCCTGCGTTGCTCGCGTCCACAATAGCGTGCTCGAGATCACACGCTTCGTGCGCCGAAGCCGAAGAAAATACAGCGCGACAAGCGGTGGAATCGTCGCGCCCGCGACGATGAGTGCCGCGACTGGCGCAAGCCACGCGATGGCAATGAAGTGGACTCCGCTCATGCAAGGAGTCCACGACGGCGCAAGTACTCAACCAAGAGAGTGTCGAGATCGAGCGAGGTCTCAACCACCTGATGCGAGATGCTTCGGCGGACCGAGAACGCGCGAAGTCCCGAAACGTAATTCTCGAGCGAGGCCTTGTACTGCGCAATCGCCGCCGACGAGGCCGTGACCTCGGTCTCGTGGCCACTCTCGCTATCAATGAGCCGCAAGTCGCCGGCGATTCCATGGCGTGCAGGATCGATCTCTGCAGGAGCGAGGAGTTGGAGCGCGTAGACATCAAATCCCCGACCTGCGACGTAGGCGAGCCCCTTTTCATAACCATCCGCGAAGAGAAAGTCGCTCAGAATGAGGAGCACCCCGCGCCCCTGTCCGCCGAGCGCAATCGTCTTCATCCCGTCAGAAAATCCAGCGTCGCCATCCGTTGTCTGACCGAGCAACCACCCGCCCAATTCGCGTGTCCTGCGCCGGCCACGCAACCCAGTGAGGCGCTCGACTCTTCCCGCGCCGAACGCGAAGCAGCTCACACGATTGTTGTTGACCAACCCGATGTATCCGAGCGCCATCGCGAGCCGCCGCGCGTAGTCAAATTTGTTCGGAGTGCCGCCATCCATCGATTGGCTTCGATCGAGAGCAATCACCATCGAGAGGTCTTCCTCCTCGAGAAAGAGCTTTAGAAACAGACGATCCAAGCGTGCGTAGATGTTCCAATCGACAAATCGAAGGTCGTCGCCGTGCGTGTAGTTTCGAAAGTCCGCGAACTCAACAGATTGCCCACGTCGGCGACTGCGGCGCTCTCCCTGAATCTTCCCCGTAAAAATCTTCCGGCTGACGACGTCGAGTCGATCAAGCCGAGCCATCAGACGAGAATCGATGAGGTCATCGACTCGTTCGAGTCGCGCAGAACCAGTCGAGCGTGCAGCCTTCGCCGGTGCCAACGGGGGCTTTCGACTCATGGTTGAGCCTCGGCCGACACAGACTGCGTAATCTGCTCGAGGATCGCGTCGCACGTCACCCCCGCTGCTTCCGCCTCAAATGTGCGAACGATGCGGTGCCGCAAGCTTGGCAGGATGAGTGCCGCGATGTCCTGCGTACTGACAGCGCATCGTCCTGAAAACAGCGCGCGCACCTTTGCCCCGGCGATGAGCGCCTGCGCTCCACGCGGACTCGCCCCAACGAGCACCATGCGCGAGTGTTCGGCTGCCGAGGGGTCCTCATGAGGATGCGTTGCAAGCACGACACGCACCGCGTAATCCTGCACATGTGGCGCGACCAGAACCCTGCGTGCAAGCTCCTGCGCTTGATGAATCTCGCTCGCGCTGAGGACGGCCTTCGTCGATTCGTCTGGCGACTTCACACCCGTCGTTCTGTCAACAATCGTCGCAACATCGCTGCGCGATGCGTACGGAACAATGACTTTGAAAAGAAATCGGTCGAGTTGCGCTTCAGGAAGTGGGTACGTTCCCTCTTGCTCAATCGGGTTCTGCGTTGCGAGCACGAGAAAGGGATGGTCGAGTGCCCGTGTTTCTCCGGCAATGGTGACTGCGCGTTCCTGCATCGCTTCGAGAAGCGCGGACTGACTCTTGGGCGAGGCTCGGTTGATTTCGTCTGCGAGCAGAATCTGCGTGAAGATCGGGCCTGGACGAAACTGCAACTCACGGCCGCCTCGGCCTTGATTCTCAACGACAATCTGGGTGCCCAAGATGTCTGCGGGCATGAGGTCTGGGGTGAATTGGATTCGAGAGAATTGCAGCCCGAGTGCACGGCCCAGGGTGCGCACGAGCAGCGTCTTTCCGAGTCCTGGGACCCCTTCGAGCAGCACATGGCCGTTGGCAAAGAGCGCAATGAGCACTTGCTCGACGACGGCGCTCTGACCAACGAGCACACGCGCGAGCTCCTCACGCAATCTGGTTGCCACGAGCTGAAACTCTGCGCACGCTTCGCGCACAGACTCAACCGTGTCAAGCACCAGCAACTCACGCTGCGTCTGACTCACTGAGTCTCTCCTCGTGAGTTCGTGCCAGGCGCGTCGTCACCCCCACCGTCACGCTTGCTCTCTCCCTGCGCCCTTGACTTTGCGCGCCGTAGTCGATCCATTGAAGACTCTTCGTCTGGTTCATCCCGCTCGGTCGCTGTGCGTGCAGGGTCATGAACGGGTCGCTCGGCGTGTGAAGGTGTCCGCGGTGGTGGCGCTGGCGCTGGTTCATGTCGATCCGGCGCAGCCTCGCGAACGTTTGACTGGGTGCGCGCCTTTTTCCACGCTGCGATGACCTCGCCGCCGGTGCCACGTGCGCCTCCGAACGCCTGCTGCGCGACATCTCGCGCAGACTCTCGGTCGACAACGAGCCGGCGAACTGCGACATCGACGACGAGAAGCGCTGCGGCGACAATCGCGAGAATGTCCCAGATGCGCCGGACACTTTGCGGCGCCACGAGGCTGGTTCGGTCAAAGAGGTTTGTCACCGCGAGGTCGCTCACTCTCAGAATCCGTCCTCCAGTCTCCTCGGCAACGGCACGCAGCAGCGCTGCATTATCGCGGCTCGTGCGAAACTCGCGCGGATAGGCGAGCGTTACCGCTCCTTGGATCGAGCCGCCAGAGCGCGCGCCGCTCCCGTCGAGAAACCCGATATCGATGAGATAGCAGCCAGTCTCTGAGGTCATGAATCGCCCCCGATAGCGACCAGGTGCGACTTGTTCGAGCGCCAATCGAGATGGAACTCCATCGGGGCCAACAACGCGCGCATCGGTGCGCATGAAGTTCATGTGGCCGGACTCGCCACCGATCGCTTCAAGTTCGACTGTTGCCTCTTCGCCATCCAGTCGCGTCTTCAAGAGCATGTTCGATGGTGCTGCAGGTCGCATGAGCCACCTCACGATGCGTTCCCACATCCCCTGAAATCCGCTCCATGCTGGCCACGCGCCTCCCCACCTGCCGCTCAGGTCGCTTGTGAACACTGCTGACTTTCCAAGCCCGTAGTTCCATGATGCGAAGATTGGATCGTTGCCCTCGGTGGTTCGATTCAGAATAGGGATTTGCGCGAGTCCTTCTCGCGGCACCGTGAGCACATACCCCTTGACTGGTGGCACACTTGAAATCCCCTCGACCGGACCGCCAATCGACGGCGAGACCGTTGGCTGAAACTCCCCCTCGACGATCAGATTTCGTGAGACGAGCGTCGCCTCCTTGATAAAGATCTTGGGAAGCAGTTTCGGATTGCTGACATTGTAAAAGTTACCGCCCGTCCACTCCGCCATCGCCTTCATGTTCTGCAAGTCTTCTGCCGTTCCATGGCCCGCGATCATGACTGTCGTGATTGTGATCTTCGCCGCCTTGTACTTCGCGAGCAGTTCTTGTTGCGGAGGCGCTGGATCGCCATCTGAAATCACAATCGCATGGCGCTGGCCAGCTGAGACTTTTTCGAGGCCCGCAAGCGCCGCCGTCATCGACGCGCCGAAATCAGGCATATCTCCAACTGGCATCGATCGTGCGGCCTTCAGCGCCGCTCCTTTGTCGCCAACGATCTGCATCGGGAAGTACCACCCAGCACCGTTGACACCGTCGGCCATTCCGTAGTTGAAAACGACGATCCCTGCATAATCGAGCCGAGAGAGTGCGTCGATCGCACTGACAGCGACCTGCTCACTCCAGTAGTTGGCTTGAGCCATTTCGCACGAATGCATCACGAGTGCGAGCGCGCCGCGCGGAAGTTCGCGCGTCGCAGGCGGATTCAACTGCACGGGAAGGGCTTTCGATGTCTCGCTGTCGATCCATCCGCCAGCTCCAAACGATTGATCGCCTCCGACAACCAGAAGCCCGCCCCCCAGATCGTGCACATACGCATGCAAGGCTTGATCGGTCGCGTTCTCGATCTCGTGGCGAGCGACATTGATGAGCACCACTGCGTCGTACGCAGCCAGAAACGCGATCCCCTCGCTCAACTGTTCGGGATTGACGACATCAACGACGATGCCACCACCACGAAGGGCGTCGACCAATGCTCCCCCTTCGCGACCATCCTGGTCGACGACAAGGACGCGCCCCTCTCCACCGACAAAGATGGTCGCGGCGCCGCGCTTGTTTTCAACGATGCCATCCTGACTCGCAGCGTCTGGTTCAAAAACCGCCTCATACCGCTGAGCGCCGCTCGCGTCGAGGCTCATCGGAACTTCGAACGTGTTCGGACCCGCCTTGAGCGTCACAGCAAGTCCATCCCCTGCAGCATCAACATCAAGATCGACCGGCTTGCCGTTCTCTTTGACATAGAGCGTGCCCGACGCACCGCCCTGAGATCGCAGGAAGAGCTTCAGGTCAGCCGTCTGACCGACTCGTGCGCGAGTCGGCGCGCGAATGCCTTCGAAGATGGTGACTCCTGACTGGTTGTACTCAATCGGCAGCACGTCGATCGGAATGTGATTCGCCGTCGCCAACTGAGCCGCCTCGCGCAAACTTCCCGCGGTTTCGTTTCCATCCGACACAAGCAGCAGCCGATTCATCGTCTCAGCCGGCAGCAAGGCGAGCGCGCGTCGGACGCCGTGCGCGAGGTTCGATCCATCGAGTTCGCCGCTCGAGCCACCGAACGAAACCTCGCCGCCAACCGATGGAATCTCGGCAACGGTCGCATCGCGAGCAACGGTCACAACCCCCACGCGATCCGCGCGATGCGGTGGATGCCGCGTCGCCTGCTGCAGCGCCGCCTCTGCACGCCCAAGCAGATCACGCGGGATCGATCGACTCACATCTGCAACGATCAGCACAGTGACTCCCTCGCCCGTGCGCACGATCGATGGTTGCGCAAGACTCAGCGACAAGAGTGCAACAAGGGTGGATCGCACAATTGCGCTCGTCCAAGCCCGCGCAACCCCCGTCGCGTGGCGTCGACGCCAACTCATCCAGCAGAGCACTGGCAGCACCGCAAGCAGGAGCAGTGCAATGGGTCTTTCGAAGCCAATAGGAATCATGATCGCGCTGTCAGACTACCTGAGCGCATCGACCGTTTGTCCGATTGCGATGAGGTGTTCGAGCGGCATCACCTGCACACGACCGTTCGCGCAATCGAGCACATAGACGCGATGGTCATGCAGCGCAACAGACCACGGCGCGCTGAGGCGGCCGACCGATCGACCACCTCCGCCAGCGATCGTCAGCGATTCTCCTGTGATCGCATCGACACGCTGCACCCGACAGTTTCCAAACTCGGCGATCAGGAGTGACCCATCTCCGACGAGAGAGAGTCCGTACGGATATGCCACCTCGCCAGCGTTCCTTCCAGCACGGCCGATCGCGCGCAGAAATGTTCCGTCGACAGCAAAGACCTGAATGCGGTGGTTACATGAATCGCAGACGAAGAGTTCACGGCCATCCGCTGACAACTCGATCGATTGTGGGCGCGCAAACTCGCCATTGCCATCCCCAGGTTGACCAAACTCATCGATGCACTGCCCCGCCGTATCGAAGACCTGAATGCGATCATTGCCCCCGTACTCACTCACGAACATCCGACCATCGGGGGCGAATGCGACGTCCGTTGGATAGACGAATTCTCCCCGGCCCTGCCCGTACGAGCCGAGACTCTTCACAATCAATCCATCGCGGTCGAAGACGAGAATCCGATGCTCATGGGTATCTGCGACATAGAGCAACCCATCTGGACCAAACGACATCCCCGTGGGCTTTCCGTTGTCGACCCGTGGCATTCGCCATCCGACCTCGAACGATCCATCGTGACCAAAGCGCTGCACACGGCCGCTCTTGTCCACCACGAAGAGTGCCCCGGTACTCGGTTCGATTGCAAATGCGCGGGGAACCTCAAAGCGTCCTTCGGTTCGGCCTGGTCTGCCTATCAGTAGATCGGTCGGAAGCGGCGGCGTCGATTGGTTCGATTCGTCGAATGCCCTCAGTTCGGATTCACGGTCGCAGCCGACAAGCGTGAGCACGAGTGCGAGTCCAATCCACAGGCCTCGTGCGCCGCGAGTTCGCGGTGACGAACGACCTGGAGTGACGAGCCACATCAGCATCGCACACACGACCACTGTCACGACTGAGAGTGCAGCCATCCACGGGATCGCTGCACTCACTCCGCTCGAGTCCTGATAGTGGATCGCATTCAATAGTGAACTCGCGATCCAGTCCATTCCAGGGGGCTCGAGCCGTGCTGCGATTGCGGTCTCGCTTGCCGCGAGCAACGTTGTCACGAGCCATCCACCGAGTACTGCACGAATCATCACTGGCCATCCCATCGTGATGAAGTCACTGGTGGTGCGCCCATGGACGACCCAGATCTCGCGCTGCGGCTTGGCGAGCGTTGAGCCCGCCCAGAGCCCTATGACGAAGGCGACTGCACAGAATCGCGCGCTCTCTGCAATGCTCACGATGAGCCACGAGTCATACACTCCTCCTCCACCTGGCAGCGAACGCCAGAACTGCGCCGTGAGAAGTGCCACTGTGGTTGCTGGTGCCGCAAGTGGAACAAGCGCAAGCGCGAGCAACACGACGATCGTCCGGCGACCTCCGCCGAGAGAGAGCGCAGCACCGGCGAGTGCGACGGCACTACAGATCAGGCCTGCGACCATGGCCATCGAGAGTGTGTTGAGTGCGCCTCGTGCGTGCAGAGGTGCAAGCGCCCCAGGCGATCCATTGACTTCGATGGCGAGCAGCACAATTGGCAGCAATGTCAGCAGGACTACCAGCGCAAGCGCACACGTGACTCCCAGTCGATCGGATGCTCGTCGATGAAGTCCTTCCTGCTCGGACGCACTCACCTCGCTCCACTCACGCACCGCGCGTGCGAGGAAGCGCGACACGATCACACTTGCAGCGACTGCGATCGCCAGCGCCGGCAGTGCTGCGCGAAAGACGCTGCGTGCACTCGCACCTGCGGCGTCAAGTGCTCGAATCTCAGCGGCCGTTGTGGCAACCTGAGCCGCGTCGAAGGCAACGGTCTCTCCGAAAAGGACGAGCATGACGACCGTCGCGCCGAGCCCGAGCGCAGATCGGTCGCACTTCCACCACGCGCGAAGTCGCTCGCTCATCGATGCGCCGTCAAGATCGAGGAGCACTTCCGTCGACTCGTCACTCGCTGCGTGTCGAAGGGCGCAGATCCATGCGACGATCGGCCAGCTCCACGCGACAAGCGCGATTGCGAGCACCCCGCCACGCAACGAACCCGTGAGGTCGTGCGCGATCGCGCAGTCGGCAATGACGTTTCCAGGCCGAAGAGTCCGCCACCAGCAGAAAAAAATCGCGTACGCAGGAATCAGCGACGCACCCACGACGAGTGCGCGAAGTATGGCCCCGCCACGGCGTAGCGCCCGACCAGGCATCCAGCCGACCATGGCGCTCGCGCAGGCGATGCCAACCGACCATGCGAGTGACTTGGCGAGCAGCATGCTCGGTTCGAAGGCCTCGCTCGACTCTGCCGAAAGTGCCGTGGTGTTCTTGGGTCCGACGAGCGCAATCAGACAAGCCCACACGATCGGCACTGCGCACAACGTCACCATGCACAACCCCCCAGGACTCGCCACGATCATCGCGCAATTCACTCTCGGCGACTGCCCGCCTCCCCCGCGACGGGGCATCGTCACGGTCGTGACTCCCGCCGGCAAGCAGCCAAGAACTCAGCGACGGCACCATCGATGCCGGCAGCGAGTTCATCCGCGTCGAACTCCATCGGATCGTCGACCCGCTCAAGCAGCACCTCTGCGCACTTCGTTGATCGCAGTGGAAGCCCCTCTGGAGCGTTTGAGGTTGTGAGAGATGCATCCTGTTCGAGCAGCGTCCCCTGCGTCGATTCATGCATCCACTGCGAGACCTGGGGTGAGAGCAGAAACGACAGCAGCTCATTCGCCTCGGATGGATGGGGAGCGTCCGCAACAAGCGCGACGCTCGCTGGGATCACCATTGGACCGGCACCGCTCGTTGACGGAAGCTGCCTGAGCGCGACGAGTTTGAGCGCCGATCCACCTGCGACCGATCCATAGACATCATCGGTGTCGGTCAGCCCGATCGCCGCCTCGCCGCGCGCCACGGCGTCGACGACCGCGGCGTTTCCACCAGGAAGAATGAGAGGATCGTTGTCGGCCATCCCTCGCACCCATGCGCTCCATCCGCCTGCGTGATCGCTCTCGACAAGTCGCGCGAACGCGCCGATGTGCCCGCGCGTGGTGCCA
>SYHM01000080.1 GCA_005799205.1 Planctomycetia bacterium
CTCGAGTTGAGCACGCTTGCGAGCTGGCCGAGCACGGCAACGGCACTCGGCTTCAGCGCCACCGAACCTGGGTCGAATGTGAAGTCCGCCGCGAACCGGATCATGCCGCGCCGTTCATCGAACTGCAAGACATCGGGATATTGAGCAGCAAGCGCAGCGAGCGCAGCATTCACTTCTGCTGGCAGTGGTCCACCATTCAGGTCGCCAATCTTCTTGAGCAGCGACTCGTAATCGGCAAGCAACTTGTCGACATCCACATTCTGACCCTTGCGAAGCGCTTCGAGTGAGGCCAAATCGCCAGCAGCCTGCGCAAGCTGAGATCGAAGGCGCGCCTCATTCGCCCGAGTGGTTTCGAGATCACCTTGGCTTCGCAGCAGCTGCTGCTGCTGGGATCGGTAGGCCAATTCGAGATCGTTGTACTTTTCTTGTGGGACGCAACCAACACCAACGAGGGCAACGAGTCCGATGAGTGTTGTGCGAAACGACGCTTCCTGTGCGTTCATAGTGAGACCTCCGTGTGTTGACGGGAGTGTAGCGACTCTTGACTGAGAGTCCACCGCAGCAACTGGCAATCTCGAATCTGCCTAGAAGATCGCTCCACCCGGTGCGAGCTCGACGCAGATTCGGGTCGAATTGAGTCGCGTGCTAGACTTCATTCATGCCGTCCCAGGAGCCGCTCGATGCTGACCTCGCGAAACTGAAAGCGTCCGCCGGGGCCTATCCAATCGAGGCCCTCCACTTCGTGCAGAGTGGGTTTTCGCATGCCGCCAAGAGTGTGCAGAAGCGCCATCAGCAACTCGCGCAAGAGGGGGTGGGCCAACTCGCGCAAGACGATCGACATCTCAGCGGGCAGCAACTCTGTTTCGGGTTGCTCGATTACGCAATCGATCAGTATGGAATGCTGGCTCCAGTGGTCTTACGGCGGTGGAACGTCCAGCGCACTGATGACTTTGGAAGGATCGTGTTCGGACTCATCGAACTTGGCGTCCTGCGGAAGTCGCCAACCGATTCGATCGACGACTTTCGAAGCGTCTACGAGTTCGACGAAGTCTTTGCGACCGATGTCCTTCGAAGAAAACTGCTCGAAAGTAGGGGCTGATCGATGAGCGGTGACGCAGGTCCCCGTGGGGGCAACGATCCATCAGGCGCACGTCGAACCGTTGCGCAGCTTCATATCTGGCAGGTGCAAGCGGTGAGGGATGTGCTGATTGTGGCACTGATTGTTGTCGCGATCTGGGCTGGCTACGCGCTTCGCTTCGTCACGGTGCCGCTGTTGCTTGCCTTCGCGCTCGCCTACCTCGTCGAACCACTCGTCCGCTGGATCTGCAGTGTCTTTCGGCTCAGCCGCCCCGTGGCCGTTGGGCTCATCCTAGGCAGTTGTGGAGTGGCAGTGGTTGTTGCGGGATTGCTGTTCGTTCCAATGGTTGTGCGGCAATCGTCTGAATTCGTTGCGAGTGTGCGCGCGGGTCAATTCGATCGGTGGATCGACCGGGCACAAGATGTCTTGCCGAAGGAGTTCCGTGATGAGGTGATGCGTGTGCGCGAGTGGGTGAAACCGCTTACTGCAACTGATGGAGTCTCAGTGCACGCCAATGGCGAGCTGCCACTGCGGGTTCCACTGGCGCCAGAGCCGCCACCTCAAGCGCCGCTCGTCTCCGACTCAACGATTAGCCAAGCGATCATGAGTCCCGCCACCCAAGCGGCACTCTGGAGGCTTCTCGATTTTTCGGGGTTGATCTTCGCAGCGATGCTGATTCCCTTCTATTTCTGGTTTTTCAGCAACGGATTCCCTTCAGCGATCGAGTTCTTGGGAAGCCTGGTCCCCGATACGCGCAAGGCGACAATCTTTCGTCTCGCAGCAGAGATGGACGCCGCGGTCGCGGGATTCGTTCGAGGACGGATTCTGATTGCGGCAGGAATGGGTGTGATGTTCGCTGCGGGCTGGTGGATCAATGGGGTTCCATACGCGTTGACACTTGGATTGCTCGCTGGGCTCCTGTCGATCGTGCCGTACCTCGGCGCGGTGGTCGTGGTTCCGGCCGTGGCGATCCTCGCGGCGAGCCAACTCGCGCAACCCGAAGCTGATCGCATGGCGTGGTACTGGATCGTGGGTGGACCGCCACTTGTCTTTGTCATCGTGCAGTCGATCGAGGGGTACTTGTTGACACCGATCTTCGCGGGGCGTGCAACCAACCTCGGACCTGTGTCGATTTTCGTCGCAGTCCTTGCGGGAGCAAGCGTCGCTGGGCTGTATGGAATGCTGCTGGCGATTCCGGTTGCAGCCTGCGCAAAGATCCTCATCCGCGAGACGGTCATGCCGCCACTTCGCAATTGGGCTGCGGGAAAGTCCTCTGACCCGCTTCCACTCAACCGTGACTGAAGGGCGTGACTGAAGGGCGTGACTGAAGGGCGTGACTGATGGGGTTTCAGCGCCGTGGGCGCTGCTTGAAGCGACTCTTGGGTGCATCGAGACGGGGTGATCCAGCAGATGCGCCGCCTGCTGCGAGGTCGCGCATCGCATTGACCTTTGCACCCATTGCAGCGAGCCCTCCGCCACTCATCTGTTTCATCATCTTCTGCATCATCTCGAACTGTTTGGTGAGTCGGCCGACCTCGGTCGCGCCCGTGCCGCTCCCGGCCGCGATTCGCTTGACACGGCTGCGATCGATCATCGCGGGATTTTCGCGCTCGCGCTTGGTCATCGAACGGATCATTCCCTCGATGTGGTCGAACTGCTTCTCGTCAATATCGATGTCCTTCATCATCGCCCCAACGCCGGGAAGCAACCCCAGCAGTTGCTTCAGAGGACCCATGCGCCGCAGTGAGCGCATCTGACTCAAGAAGTCGTCCATCGTCAGTCGACCCTTGGCCAACTTGTCGGCAATCGCCGCTTGTTCCTTTTCGTCGAGTTGCTCCTGTGCTTTCTCGACGAGCGAGACGACATCTCCCATCCCCAGAATCCGGCCCGCCATTCGAGTTGGATCGAACTCATCGAGCCCGTCAACGCGTTCGCTGGTGCCAACGAATTTCACGGGGGCGCCAGTGACACGGCGTACCGAGAGTGCAGCGCCACCGCGCGTATCGGAGTCGAGCTTCGTCAGAATGACTCCATCGATTGTGAGTCGCTGATGGAAGGCGCGTGCGCTGTGCACGGCGTCCTGACCTGTCATCGAATCGACCACGAGCAGGATCTCGTGCGCCTCAATTGCACGGTCGACCGCCTCGAGTTCGCGCATCAGTGTGTCATCGATGTGAAGCCGTCCTGCAGTGTCGACAATCAAGACATCAAAGTGCTCGGCGCGCGCTCGCCCAAGTGCACGCTGGGCGACGAGCACAGCATTGCCAACGGCGGTGCCATGGGCGCCGCACTGCTCGGGCTCGGCATGGAAGGCAATGCGGGATCCCGCCGAAAACGCGGCTGCTCCCTCGGCAACAACGCCAAGTTGATCAACCGCCGCTGGGCGCTGCAGGTCGCATGCCGCGATGAGGACGCTCTTGCCGCGCTTGGCGAGCCACGCAGCAAGCTTGCCGCATGTTGTGGTCTTTCCAGCCCCCTGAAGCCCGCACATCATCACCACGGTTGGCCCTGGTTCGACAAATGACATTCGCGACGGGGTCGTCCCCATCAATTCGACGAGCCGTCGATGCACGATCCCCACCATCTGTTCATCTGGGCGAAGACTCTCGAGGACCGCCGTGCCGAGTGACTCCTCAAGGACGGCTGCGCAGAACTCCTTGACGATGTCGTGGTTGACATCCGCCTCAAGCAGTGCCGTTTCGATCGCGCCCATTGCCTCCCGCACGTTCGACTGCGAAATTCGACCGCGTCCAGAGAGGGTGCGAAGCGCGCCAGAAAGCTTGTCGGTCAGTGTTTCAAACATCGCCATTCGATCCTATCGCAGGAGCTCGCGACCGATTCGACTCACCGCAATTCGTTCAGCGAGACCGCTTCGATCGAAGCCACCCGTGCAACCTCGCAGCGTCCCACGCATTGACGCACTGGGGGGCAGTCAACCCACCGCGGCGAGCCGTTGCGATCCCGAATCGAAGGTTGTCCGCATCGTCGGCCGAGTGGATGTCGCAGTCAAGGGCGAGGAGGCATTGCGCGGCACACGCGGTGCGGACGTGGATATCGCGCAGATCGAGTCGCATCCAATGGCAGTTGATCTCCAAGGCCGTGTTGCATTCGCGCGCGGCGACGCAGAGTGCTTCGATGTCGGGCGACAGTCCATCACGCCCGTTGATGATCCGCCCAGTCGGATGACCGAGAATATGCACGAGTGGGTGGCGGATCGCCGCAAGGAGCCTCTTGGTTGCCGCCTCGGGGCTCTGTCGCAGGGCCGTGTGCGGGCTTGCCACCACGAGATCAAGGCGTTCGAGCACGTCATCGTCGTAGTCGAGCCGGCCATCGGCCAGGATGTCGACCTCACTCCCCGCGAGAATTCGTATCCCGTCGAGTGTGGCTTCTGCCTCTCGAATCGCGTCGATATGCGCTCGGAGTCGCTCGACCGAGAGTCCATTCGCCTGCGCACTCGCTTTGCTGTGGTCGGTGATGGCGATGGTGTGAAATCCGCGCGACTTCGCAAGAGTTGCGAGCTCGACAATTGTGAGCGAGCCGTCGCTCGCAGTTGTATGCGCATGCAGTTCCGATTGAATGTCGGCCAGTTCAATCAGCGGCGGGGGAGCCTGTGTGAAATCTGTCCCGTGGCTCTCACGCAGCTCAGGCGGCCAGAGGGGCAACCCCAGTGACTCGTAAATCGACGCTTCACTCGCCGACGCGATGCAGACGTGCGCCCCATCGCGCGTTGATTGAGCATCGGACCGAAAGAGGCCATACTCGTTCAACTTCATGCCACGCTCAATTGCACGTTCGCGCAGATACACGTTGTGATCTTTGCTTCCGGTGAAGTAGAGAAGTGCAGCGCCGAACGCCACGTCATCGACGATGCGCAGATCGATCTGCAGGCCGCTGGCGAGTTGCACAGCGCACTTGGTGTCGCCCTGCGCGAGCACTTTGCCGATTCCGGGTGCCCCGAGAAACGCTTCGCGCGCTGCTGCGTGATTGCTGGTCGACACGAGAAGGTCGAGATCACCGACGGTATCTCGCCCGCGGCGCGCGCTTCCGGCGAAGGCCGCCCGCGCTGTGCCAGGGGCACGTTGCAGGCGGGCGAGAAACGCTTCCGCGATGGGAATGGCGACTCCGAGCGGAACCCTCGTCGGACGCGAACCAGCGAGGTCATGTGCGGCGATCGCTTCGCGCAGATTGGCAACTGTCTTTGCCCCCATCCGAGGAATCGACGCAACTGATCCATCGTCGAGTGCCACGCGCAGCTCGTCGAGACTGGTCACTTTGGCGCTGTCCCACAGCAGTCTGACGGTCTTTGGTCCCACCCCTGCAAGTGTCAACAGCACCGGGAGTCCAGCGGGGACTTGCGCGCGGAGTGCCTCGAGTTCCTGAACAGACCCAGACGTGACGAACTCGATGATCTTGGCTTTCGTGCTCTGTCCAATGCCCTCGATCTCGTCTAAGGCGGCAGGGGACCCGCGCACAAGCGCTCCAAGGTCACGCGACTCGTCGTCGCAACTTCGCGCCGCCTTTCGGTACGCACCCACCTTAAATGCGTTGGCTCCAGTGATCTCGAGCAGGTCTGCAATGGTTGAAAAGACCGCTGCAATCTCGTGATTCGTCGACATTGAGGCGCCTCAATTGGTGTCCGCGGTGCCGAAAGAAAAAACACGCGGCCAGCAGGAGTCGAACCTGCAACCCCGAGCTTCGTAGGCTCGTGCTCTATCCAGTTGAGCTATGGCCGCGAGGCGCGCAAGCATAGCACCCGCGCGAGATTCATGGACGATCAAGTTCGATCAGGCATGATCAGGGATGCTCCCCGTGGCTATGCGTCGATGGCGTGGAGGGTGCGCTCGCCCCAGCCGATCGCGCGGCATCGAGCAGGGCGCCTGCAGCGCATGAAAGCACGATCGTCGCGAGGCCACACACGACCGCGGTGACCTGCGGCCAACGACTCGGCACACTCGTGACTTCGTGCGACCGCGCCGTTGGTGGGGCCACCAACGGTGTGAGCGTGAGCCGCAGGTAGTAGAGGCCACTGATGGCACTGTTGATCACTGCGGCGATGACGAGGCCGAGCTGATTCGCTTCAAATGCGGCAATAAACAGAGAGATCTTTGCAAAGAATCCGATAAACGGGGGCATGCCGACGAGTGACAGTGCACTCATGGCCAAGACCCATGCCATCACTGGATGGCGGACTCGAAGTCCCGCAAGATCTGAAAACGCATTGATCTCTTCACCGCGGCGCTCAAGCGAAGCGAGCGCGGCAAATGTCGCGATCGTCATGACGCCATACGCAACGAGGTAGAGATAGATCGCATCGATTCCTGCGCTCGCACCCGCGATCAGGCCGAGTACGAGATACCCCGAGTGTGCAATCGAGCTGTATGCCATCATGCGCTTCACCGAAGTCTGCAACAGCGCGCCGATGTTCCCAAGCGTCATGGTGAGCACGGCGACCATCCAGAGAATCGCAGCGATCGGAGTCGGCAGCCCCAAGTACTGCACGCGAACTCCGTCGGGCGCGATGATCGCGTGTCCAGTCCATCCAACGCACGTCAGGATGATCACGAGCGCTGTGAATCCAGCAGTTTTTGGCACAAAAGAAAGAAATGCGCTGACGTGGGTTGGGGCGCCCTCATAGACGTCAGGGGCATAGAAGTGCATCGGCACTGCCGTGACTTTGAAACACAGTCCGAGCACGATCAGCGCAATCCCGATCATTGCCAGCCCGTCGATGCCGTTGCCAGCAGCTTGCGCAGCGAGTGCGTCTCGAATCGCAAGCAGTTCGAGCGAACCAGTCGATCCATACAGCAATGCGAATCCATACAGAAAGACTGCGGTACTCATTGCGCCCAGGAAGAAGTACTTGACAGCAGCCTCTTGCGGCCGACTGCCATGGCCGCCGACTGCAACCATGATGTAGGTGGGCAGCGAGACGAGCTCGATCGCCAGAAAGAGCCAGATCAAGTCGGTTGCGTTACACAGAAGCATCGCTCCCATCAGGCTGAGGAGCAGAAACGCGTAGTACTCGCCGCGCGCGACCCGCTGCGCATCGAAGGGCTGCCTGCCGCGCGCGACAGAATCTTCAAGCCGGCGGTCAACCGATCCCACAGACAGCAGCACGAGCCACACTCCCATCACGGCGATGAGTGGTTTCACGAACCGCCCGAGAAGCGGAAGCAGCAGGTGCGCATCGAGCGCCCGTGGTGTGGTGTATGTGAGTGGCAACGCAATGATGGACAGGAGCAACACGCCACATGTGATGAATGGCAGCGCATCGCGCACTCCACGCCGCTTCGAGAGCCCCATGAGTGCTACGACGACCGCGCCCGCCAAGAGCATCATCTCGGGAACAAGCAGCGCGAGGCGAGGGGAGAGTGAATCGATCATTGGGAATTGAGTGAGTTCGAGGTTGGTTGTGAAGAGGGCGACTGGTCGCTTCCTGTGAGAGATGCGGCGTGCTCAGCCATCACTCGTTCAACCTGCGCTGGATAGTGGACGAGCAATCGCTCTGTGCAAGGGCTGATGGCGTCGAGCATTGGTGTTGGCTGCAGCCCAAGCCACAAACATGCAACTGCGAGCGGAGTGAGAACTGCGATCTCTCGGACACTGAGATCAACAGGAAGCACTGGTTCGTGCGATGAGTGAGCTGCGAGTTGGATTCCATGGGGGGTCGCATGGCTGCTGTCGTGGGTGGAGTGCGTTGCGTGTGCAGTTGGTTCGCGCAAGGGCCCCCACACAATCTTTCCGAGCAGGATGAGCAGGTACATCGCCGCGAAGATGAGACCAAGCCCAGCGACGATCGCGTACCACGGACCGAGGACTCCGGGGTATCCGGTCTGTGCATCGTGCTCAGCCATGAATGTGCCGCCGAGGCAGAGGAATTCACCAACAAATCCGTTGAGCCCAGGAAGCCCGATGCTCGCGAGAGTAAAGAAGACCATGAACGACGCCCACACGGGCATCCGTTTGGCAAGTCCGCCAAGAACGTCGGTGTCCTTCGTGTGATAGCGCTCGTAGAACATCCCGATGCACAAAAAGAGCGCGCCCGTCGATAGCCCGTGATTCACCATGTAAAAGACTGCCCCCTCTGCACCCATCGGGTTCAGCGCGAACAGCCCCAACATGCAGAGTCCTAAGTGTGAGATCGATGAATAGGCGATCAACTTCTTCGCGTCCGTCTGCACCCAGCAAATCAATGACGCATAGATAATCGCAATGATCGAGAGGACCGCTACGACGCACATCAACTCGGCCCCACCTGCTGGCGCCATCGGCAGCGCGAATCGGTAGTTGCCGTAGGTTCCGAGTTTCAAGAGTGCAGAGGCCAAGATCACTGATCCAGCGGTCGGCGCCTGATCGTGGGCGAGGGGCAACCACGTGTGCAACGGAAAGAGAGGCACCTTGACTGCAAATCCAACCATCAGCGCTGCGAAGAGCCAATACTGCGACGATGTAGGCAGTCTGACCGCGGTCGCAGTGAGCGCATCAATGTCGAAATTCCAACTGCCAGAAGCAATTCGGTGCTCCCACCCCAGATAGAGCAGCGCCGCGAGCATGAACATTGAGCCAAGGAATGTGTAGAGGAACATCTTGATCGCGGCGACCCTTCGATCAGGTCCGCCGTAGATCGCGACGATTAACGTCATTGGCACCAGCGTGAATTCGTATCCGATGTAGAAGAGGATCGCGTCTCGCGCAGCGAACGCGAGCAAGATCGATGAGCCGAGGACGAGAAACCATCCGTAATACTCCTTGACGCGGTCGGTGATCGCGGAGTACGACCCAAGCACGCACAGCGGCATCAAGAATGCAGTGAGGAGGGCGAGCAGCAGCGAGACCGTGTCGAAGCCAACTGAGGCAGAGACCCCAGCCCCCTTGACCCACTGGGCAGCTTCGCCGGTTGGAAAATGAGCTCCGCTGGTCCACGCAGGAAACTCCCAAGCAAACAGCGTCAGCGCCGCGAGAGAGAGAAGCGAGCCAATCAACGCAGTTGTGCGCGCTCGCGACGCGGGCCCGAGCGCGACCGCAATCGCTGCGATCACTGGGAGGGCGATGCTGATCCAAATCAACGCCATGTCACTGCGCCCCTCTCAACCAGACCCAACTGGCCCATGCCAAGACCAGCGCGACTCCGCCAGCCATCGTGACTGCATATCCCTGGAGTGCGCCGCTGTACAGCGGTCGAAAGACCCGGCCGAGCGCGAGCGGAATCTTTGCGACTCCATCGACAACAAAGGCGTCCAGGAAGTGACGGTCGGCAAAGTTGAGAATCTGTGCACCGATCCACATCGTCGATCGGAAGGTCACGTGGTAGACCTCGTCGACATACCACTTGTGTTCCATCGCGGTGGGAATCCAGCCAAGCCACCAGCGTCGCAGGAGTTCGCCCCGCACCTGATCCGCGCGGCGCCGCGAGTGCAAGTGGAAGAACCACGCAACGAGGATTCCACCGATCGCTGCCGAAGAGCCAACGACAGTCAACCCAGTGTGGACATCCATCCCGAGCATCGTCGGCGCGTGTCCCTCAGAGTGTGCGTGATCGTTTGAGAGCATGGCTCCTTGCACAGCGCTCGAATGAGCAATCATTTGCTGCGCCCAGTTGTCCTCATGCAAGAAGACGGCCTTATACGCAGGGACCCCGACCACGAGCGATCCAATCGCGAGCACGATGAGCACTCCATTGATCGCCCACCGGGGGGCGTGTGGATGGAAGGCAGCGTGAACCGCAGCAGAATGTCGGTCGTGACCCTTCTGTCTTGCGTGGTCAGCGTCATGATGCGCCCCGTGGTCGTGAGGAGCCTCGGTTCCCGCTTCGAAGTGCACTGGGCCAGCGCACACACGAAACCAGACGCGAAAGGTGTAGTAGGCGGTGAGCGCCGCAGTCAAGAGTCCTAGCCAACCAAGCGCTCGGAAGTCAGCGCGGTCACTCGAAAGGGCTTGCAGCAGGATCGCGTCCTTTGAGAAAAACGCGGCGGTGAATGGAAAGGCTGCAAGCCAGAGGCAGCCAACGAACATCGTCCACGACACGATGCGCCATCCAGGAATGTGTCGTAGGCCGCTCAGTTTTCGAAGGTCGAGTTGACCCGCGAACCCGTGCATGATGGCACCAGCCGCGAGAAAGAGCAGCGCCTTAAAGAACGCGTGGGTGAGTGTGTGGTAGCAGGCCCCGAAAGTTGTTCCCACACCGAGACCGAGAAACATGTACCCAAGCTGTGAGATTGTCGAATAGGCGAAGACACGCTTGATGTCGTACTGCGCCATGCCGATCGTCGCGGCCACAAGCGCGGTACCGCCACCGATCCACGCGACTGTCGCAAGCGCCTGCGGATGCAATTCAAAGAATGGATAGAGCCGCGCGATGAGGTACACCCCTGCGGTCACCATTGTGGCGGCGTGAATCAGCGCCGAGACGGGCGTTGGTCCTTCCATCGCATCTGGCAGCCATGTGAAGAGCGGAATCTGCGCGCTCTTGCCGAACGCTCCGAGCATCAGCAGGAAGGGGATAGCCGAAACATGCCAGTCCACTGCGGTCTGGCCTCCACTGGACATCGCCACGAAGAGCTCTGAGTATTGAATCGTTCCGTAGTTCGCCCAAAGCATGAAGATTCCTAAGGCAAGCCCGAGGTCTCCAATGCGATTCATGATGAAGGCCTTCTTGGCGGCAGCGACTGCGCTCGGCCTGTCGTAGTTGTAACCAATGAGCAGGTAGCTCGCGAGCCCAACACCTTCCCATCCGAGGTAGAGCATCGCGAGGTTGTCGCCGAGGACGAGCGCACTCATCGCAAACAGAAAGATGCTGATCGCAAAGAAGAACCTGCAGTAGCCAGCGCCGCGATCTCCTTCCATGTACTCGCTTGCGTAGATCGTGATGAGCGTGCCGAGTCCTGTGACAAAGAGCATCCAATAGAGGGTCAATGCGTCGATGTAGAGCGCACAATTGGCTGTGAACGAATGAAACGACCCGCCACGACCCCACTCAAAAGACATCCACTCGAAGATCGGCACGTCGACAGGTCCGGTGTATGCCGAGTAGGCGCGCAGAATGATCGCGAATGACGACGCGAGGGAGATTGCCGTGACGATGGCTGGAAGCTTGCTTTTGACTCGGAGCGCGCCGCAGAGAGCGCATACAACGCTCGAGAGCAGTGGCAGCAACATCGCCATGCCAACCCATGCAAGTTCAGGGGCCATGACCGCATGAGGAATCGCGTGCGACTGGGTTGCGAGAGCGGTCATGATTCTCCCAACTCCGACCAGACTTCGCTGTTCAGTGTTTCCTTGCGCCGGTACAGCAGCACAACGAGTCCAAGCGCGAGGGCCGCTTCTGCTGCGGCGACGGTCAGGATGAAGATGACGAAGACCTGTCCTGAGACATCCATGCGCAGGCGCGCAAACGCGATCATCGCGAGTGCAGCGCCCTGAAACATGAGTTCAGTGCAGAGGAACATAATGATCATGTTTCGGCGGCAAAGGAATCCGATGAGCCCGAGTCCGAAGAGCAGCGCGCTGATTGCAAGCGCAATCGAAATCTGTGCTGGCGCAATCGCCGTCAATGCGCTTGAGAGCGACTCACTCATGAGTGCTGCTCCAGTTGGGCATCAGTAGTCGTTCCGTGCGTGACACGCCGAGCGAGCACAACGGCGCCGAGCATCGCCATGAGCAAAATCACTCCAGCAAGTTCGAGGCTGACGGGAAAGCGAGTCACGAGGGCCATCCCGACGCGGCTCGTGTTGTCGGGGAGTGCTGACAATGGAAGGGTGACTTCAACTGGCTCCTTCTCGTCGGCATGTTCGACGCGCACGATTGCCGTGAAGTTCGGCTGAACGGTCAGCGCAAGGCCGCCTGGCGACGGCCGCACTGCTCGCGCCTTCGGATCGACCCGCCGCGCTTGCTCCAAGAGCAGCGCAGGCATCCGCGCAAGGTCGCTCCACCCTTCCTCGAGCGCGTGCTGTTGGTCGGCGATCGTGCGGCCTGGGGCTTGCGCACTTCCAAAGATCGATCCGCCCAAGACCGCAACGAGCACGAATCCGGCAATGACTGCGCTGGCAGGTTCGCGCGGGATGCGGTCGTAGTCGACCGCATCTGCTCCTTGCACATCAGTTGGCGATTGCTGAGCAAGCATGAGAACGAAGAGATAGGTGATGAGGATCGCTCCCGCGTACACAATAATGAGCGAAAATGCGACGAATTCGGCCGCCAGAAGCACATACATCGCCGCACCGGCCACGACGACAAGGATGAAGTAGAGCGCGCAAAAGACGGGACGATGGTGTGTGATGACCCGAACCGCCGCGCCAACCGAGATAAACGCGCAGAGAGCCATCGCGCCAACGGGTGCCACGGAGTCGGTGGCGATCGGAAGCGCCTGCACGATCAAGACGAGAATCCAAGCAATTCCAGCCAATCCCAGCACAGTTCCAACGCCTCGCATCGCGCGTGCAGAGCGTGCGCGACCCGCGGTCCCTGCGCGCGCAGTGAGGAGCAGGAGAAGTCCTACTGAGGCGACCGCACATGCGGCGTAAAAAAAGATTGGCACCATTTGCGGCGAGGTTCTCGAGTCGACATGAAACCCATCACATCCATGTGTGGGAGAGC
>SYHM01000008.1 GCA_005799205.1 Planctomycetia bacterium
CACGAGCAACGCCAAGTCGAGACAGCTTGCTGAGGTGCGCAAGATCGACATTCGACTCTACGAAGTCATCTATCAGCTCACCGATGACATGGAGAAAGCGGTGCGCGGACTGCTCGAGCCAGAGGTTCGCCTGCAAGTGCTCGGTCACGCCGATGTGCGCGCTGTCTACAAGATCACCAAAGTCGGCGCCGTGGCGGGGTGCTATGTCACCGATGGCGTTGTCGAACGAAACGCCCAGATTCGCGTCACACGCGATGGCATCGTGATCGAGAAAGATCGTCGCCTTGAGCAGCTCAAGCGCTTCAAAGAAGATGCTCGAGAGGTGCGATCGGGCAACGAGTGCGGCATGAAGATCAACGGGTACGACGACATCCGCGTTGGCGATGTGCTTGAGTGCTACCGGACAATCACTGTACGACCTCTCGGCGGTGGCAATGCGTGAACGCCGCGGCAAGGGACCACGATTGCCCCCTGGGGTCACCCTCGGGGGAGATGGGTCGCTGCGCGACGAGATCCCCAGTTCGCGCCCAGCGCAGGTCGCGAGCGTGGTGCAGCGTGCGATCCAAGAGCGGATCGTTCGAGGCCTCTCAGACCCACGGCTGCAAGGCATGGTCTCAGTTCAAGAGGTATTGATGAGCCATGACCTGCTGAGCGCGCGAGTGAAAGTCTCGGTGCTGCCAGCAGATCGGGGTCCACTCTCGCTCGCCGCTCTGCGCAACGCCGTCGGATTTCTTCGCGCCTCGATGCGCGAGTCGACCAGCCTTCGACGCGTTCCCGAACTGCATTTTGAATTGATATCGACCCCCGCACTGCATGATTCGCTTTCAAGCACCCCACGATTCGAGGACCAAGCGTGACCGAGAAAAAGCCAGCGTTCAACATCAATCGCCTCAATTCACTCGTCAAGAAGTACAGCGCGCGTGCACGGGGTGAAGAGCCAAATGCGACCGACCTGCTCGGTCTCATGATTCACTCGTCGCTCTTGTACGACGCGACGACCGAGATGGCGGACGCGGCGATCCAGCGCATTCGAAGCCGAAATGTCGACTTCAACGAGTTTCGCGTCAATCTCGTTGATGAGATGGTGACGACGATCGGAGTGAAGTATCCAGAAGGCTTTGAGCGCATGCGCGGGTTGCGCCGAACGCTCTTTGACCTCTTCCGTCGCCACCACAAGGTGTCACTCGAACAACTCGTAGGGAAGCCGAAGCGCGACGTGCGCACCTATCTCGAGAACCTTGAAGGGATGCCGAGTTATGTTGTCTCGCGCACCATGTTGCTCGGGTTTGATGTGCCGTTGGTGCCGATCGACCTCACAACGGTCGACATGTTGATTCACTACGAGGTGCTGACTGAAGCGGTGAAGCCAAGTGAGTTGACCGAGACCTTCGCCAAGAAGTTCAGCAGTGATCGTGCGACACTCATGCACTTTGCACTCGTTGCAGCGACTGACGCATTTCACAATTCGGGCAAGGCTGAGGCAGCACGGATCGCCCGCGAAAGCGTGAAGAAGCCCTCGGGGGCCGCAGCGGCGTCGGCGGCGGCATCTGCGAAGAAGAAGGCGAAGGAAGCCTCACGAAGCAAGGCTCGCTCGCGCTGAGCTGTAGGTTGCATCACGAGGTTCACCATGGCCGGTCACAGTGCATGGAAAAACATCAAACGCCGCAAGGCGGTCGTCGATGCCAAGCGTGGCAAGGTCTGGTCGAAAGTTGGTCGCGCAATTAGTGTCGCCGCGCGCGCTGGAGGTGGCGATGTGCGATTCAATGCGACCCTTCGGCTCGCGATCGATGAAGCGAAGGCGGCCAACATGCCCCGTGACACGATCGAGAAGGCGGTCAAGAAGGGGGCTGGGGGTCTCGATGGAGAATCCTTCACAACGATTCGCTATGAGGGGTACGGCGCTGGTGGAGTTGCTGTGATTGTGGAGTGCTTGACCTCAAACCTCAATCGCACCGCCGGCGACATCCGAATGGCCTTCGACAAAAACGGCGGCAACCTTGGGGTGCCCGGAAGTGTTGCCTTTGGATTTCAGTTGCTTGGAGTGATCGTGATCGATCAGTCGGGGGTCAGCGAAGAGCAACTGGTCGACCTCGCGATCGCCGCTGGGGCTGAAGATGTTGTCGCAGAGGATGGCATCTGGCAGATCACGACTCTGCCAGGATCGCTCGCGGCGGTGCGTGACGCGCTTGAGGCGGCAGGCATCCATCCCAGCGAAGCACAGGTCGCGTGGGTTCCATCGACATCGGTTGATGTCTCGGGCGAACACGCTGTGCAAATCACGAAACTGTCAGATGCACTTGAAGAGCACGACGATGTGCAGAAAGTTTTCACGAATGCAAACTATCTCGACTAGCGCGCGCTCCTTTGTCTGGTTCATAGCGCTTGGACTGCTCAGTATGGTCGCTCTGATCGGGTGCACGACGACCTCGCGCGACTATCCCGGAGTCGCTCCCGATGCGCTGTGGAAGGCTGCTGTTGCAGCGGCGCAGCATCCGCGCTACTCAGACTGGATGGTCACAGAGAATGGAGTCTTTCTCGATGAACCTCAGCGTCGCATCGAGGTCTACAGAGAACTGAAACGTGACTTTGCTCCCCCAGGCGCAGCGCTGCAGCGGCAGAGCGAGACATGGACCTTCTCGATTCACCTTGAGACCGATGATCGATTACCCAAGGTCGTGATCGACACACGAAGCACTCTGCGGGCGCCAGGATTCTGGAAGCAGACCGATCACTTCTTCGGTGAGATTGATGCGCGGCTCGCACAAGGTGCAACGGCGGCAACGTCGGGTGACGATCAACAGCCGGCGAGCTCCGGCGCGAACGCACTCGAATCACCGAGCGCGCTTGAAAAGGCGCCTACCGCGCGTCGCGACGGGTGAGTGGTTGGGGCCTTATCGAGATCAGCTGTTTGGATCGGGTGGCCCACTCCCCGTTGCCTCACCAAGCAATCCAGCGCTCCTGAGCGCCTTCTTCGCAACGGCCGCGATGACCATCATGGCGACGAGGAGTGCCCCGAGGCCGATGGCAAGCCCCATCCATCCTTTGTCGACGACCAGCTGCTGAATGTCATGTGCGCCCGTTGACGCGGCGGTCGCAGCGGCGGCGCAGGTCACGATCGTGCGCGGAAGCATGCCGATGGCTGTGCCCGCGAGCAGTGGTAGTGGTCGAACGCCTGCTGCGCCCATCGCGAGATTGGCGACTGCGAAGGGAGAGTTTGGAGGAAGTCGCAGCAGTGTGATCAGAAAGAACGTCCGGCGCTGGCTCGCTTCAACAAGCGCCTTTCGGATGACAGCTCCGCGTGGATTGGCGTCGACGAGTGAGACGATCGCACCTCCACTGATGAATCGTGCGAGAAAGAATCCGATCGCGGTGCCTGCAATCAGCCCGCACATCGCAGCCGCTGACCCGGTTGTTGCGCCGAAGACCCAGCCGCCGAGAATTGCTTGCGCATAGGTGGGAAGCACGCCGATTCCTGAAGTCACCGCGAAACAGGCGATGAAGAGCAAGACTCCGCTTTCGGGGCGAGCGCGCAACCAATCGCCCACTGGGCCGAGCTGTGCGATGAGCCAGAACCCCATGAGTGGCGGCAGCGTGATCCAGAGTGCTCCAAGGACAAAGACCGCCTTGCGGCGCCACGGAGCAAGGTGATGAAAGCGGTCGATCAGTTCGTGTGACTGGTTGGTCATGGCATCGCTCGAAGTGTGTGTCGGTGACTCTATCCGCCGATGCCGAGCATGCGGATGGACAGCGCGATGCACAGCAGCGCGAATGCCAAAGCGAGCGTCTTGTGATTGATCGTGTGGACGAACGAAGCTCCCACGCGCGCGCCAAAGAAGGCGCCGGGGGCGAGCGCGGCAGCAAGCTGGAGTGCACTCGCGCAGGCGATGGGGTCTCCCGAGGGAGCGTGGACTTGCGAGAGGGTTGCGAACTTGAGGATGACTCCCGCAATCACTGTCGGCAGCACCATGAACGCGCTCGTGGCAATCGTGACCCGCAATGAGAATCCATTGACAACGCGCATGAGAGGAACCGCGATGACCCCGCCGCCGATCCCAAGCACTCCCGCGAGGATGCCCATCAGCGAACCAACAAGGGTTGCAGGCTTCCATCCAGTGCGTTCGAGGCCAGTCGATTCTTGCTGTGGATGACCCTGCGACGATTGTCGTCGCCTGACGAGTTCGGCAACGGCGACGTACAGCAGAAATGCCGCGAAGATGCGCTCGAGCAGCGAGGCACTTGTGATGCTGTTCGAGATGAAGACTCCCAGTGCGACGGCGGCAATCGAGATTGGAATTGTGCGCCATGCGAAGGCCCATCGAATGGCACCCGCGCGGATATGCCTCGGAATGCTGCCAAGGCTGACGGCGACCGCTGCGACGAGGCTCGCGGTTTGATACAGATGTGGGTTACTGCCTTGGGTGAGGGTGAGCAGGGGAATGATGATGATTCCGCCGCCGATTCCGAAGAGTCCGCCGAAGAATCCTCCGAGCGTTCCGATGGCGACGGCGACGATGAGTGTGGTGGGGTCCAACGAAGTCTCGATCGCAACGATAGAGAAAAAGGGCTCGATTTGTCGGATCGCATCGGCGGCGCACTATGGTCGCGCCGTGCACGCGCTTGTTCACGCCTTCATGCTTCGCGGGATCGATGCGCTGCCGTGCGAGGTAGAGGTACATCTCTCGCCACACGGATTGCCGCAGATCTGTGTCGTAGGGCTTCCAGACGCTGCAATTCGTGAGTCGGTCGAGCGAGTGCGCCGCGCGGTCGAGGCGTCAGGGTTCGAGGTGCCTCGCCATCATGTCGTGGTCAATCTCGCCCCCGCCGGAACGAGAAAGGAGGGGTCGGTCTACGACCTTCCAATTGCCATGGGAGTGCTCTTCGCGGCAGGCACCGCCGATCCAACGCGCGAGGGGACACCGCAGCAGAGCGGGTGGATGATCGCGGGCGAACTTGCGCTTGATGGGCGTCTTCGGCCAATCTGCGGAGCGGTCAGCGCGGCACTGCTCGCTCGCGCGCAGGGTCGCGGCATCATCGTTCCTATTGAAAACGCGATCGAGGCTTCACTCGTGCCCGACGTTCGTGTCGTTGGCGCACGAACTCTCGGCGAGGTTGTTGCATTCTTTCGCGGAGAGTGGATGCCGAGCGAAGGTGACCCACACGAGAGTGACAGCGCCTCAACAGAAGTCGTCGCGTGCGAGAACGCGGCGCTCACTCCCGTTGACTTTCGCGAAATCAAGGGGCAAGCGGTCGCGAAGCGAGCGATGTTGATCGCTGCAGCAGGGGGACACAACGCGCTCTTGCTCGGTCCAGCTGGGTGCGGCAAGACGATGCTCGTGCGAGCGCTTGCTGGAATCTTGCCTCCACTGCAAGCTGAAGAGGCGCTTGAAGTCATGCGGATTGGATCGTGCGCGGGGGTGCCTTGTGTGCAGCACGGTCGCGCAGGTGCACTCAAGATGCCTCGGCCCGTTCGCGCACCACACCACGGGGCGAGTGCGACGGCGATTGTCGGAGGAGGTCCAAGCGGACGTCCGGGTGAAATCACCCTTGCCCATCACGGCGTGCTCTTTCTTGATGAACTCCCTGAGTTTCGTCGGGATGTCCTCGAGGCGCTTCGTGAACCGCTCGAAGGGGGGGTCGTCTCGATCGCGCGTGCGAGCGGATCGATCCGCTGGCCTGCGATGACGATGCTAGTCGCGGCGATGAATCCGACGGCGCGGGGCGACCGCGTCGTGGGTGGGGCAGGTGCGCGCGCCATGAGCGACTACCTCGGACGAATCTCTGGACCGATCCTCGATCGGATCGATCTGCATGTTGAGGTACGCCGTGTGAGCGCGCGAGACCTCGTGCGGCTGAAGCCATCGATCGAAAGCGGTTCGATGCGCGAGCAAGTGCAACGCGCACGCGCGCGCTCAACCGCGAGGCAAGGTGCGACCCCCAATGCGCGGCTTGGCGTCGAACAGCTCGATCGCCACTGCCAACTTGATGGAAAGGCTTCTGAACTTCTCACCAGTGGCCTTGACGAACTTGGGCTCAGCGCGCGAGCCCATGACAAGATTCGCCGAGTCGCTCGGACGATTGCCGACCTTGCCGGAGAGAGCACCGTCAGCGCTGCGTGCGTCTCTGAGGCGATTCAGTATCGAACGCTTGGTGGGAGGTAGGTGGTGCAAGGATGAACAATGAACTGGCTTGTGCGCCATCAATCTCAAGCAGCGTCGGCCAGAGGCCACGTGGGACGCCCGGAGTTTCTACCGCGAAGGACGCTGCGTACTCCCAGGTGCCGATCCCATGGTTCTCACGTGATGGCAAGAAGCGCAAGCTCTCATGCTCGACACGTACGCCATGGGGCGTTCGCCACCGCGGCACCGGAACATGGTCCGACGTGCCCTTCCAGATGGCCGTGATCTCTTGCTCTTGCCCGGGTGTGAGTTCGACGCGATAGCTACTCAACCGCAGACCGATCCCGTTCGACCGATCGTCGACGCCAGTTGCTCGGACGTGGACCAGTTGCCGTGTTCCGTCGTCGAAGAGCGCGGTGAGGAACGCTGAGTGTTCGCCGGTGGACGCCACATCGAACCGAGCCCCAAGTGAAAGTGTCTCGCCAGCGGGAATCGACCTCTCAATCGCGTCAACCGCGAGGCACCCACACGAGGGGACTATCGTGACGAGTGTGCGCATGTGGTCAGTCGCTCCCGTCAACTCGATTGAACCAACTGCAGTGGAGGGACCATCCGCGACCAAGACGGTTCCGAAATCAAACACAGGTCCTCCGGGGAAGTAGCGCGATCTCGCCTCCCAGATGATGAATCCGCTCCCAGCGAGCACAACGACGAGGGCGACGGCGCGCGAGCGTCGCCACCCACGGGAACTTCTGCCGCGCGCGAGCCAGATCGCCGCGCCACCTGCAACGCATAGCGTTGCAGCGACGAGGCCGCTCGCGACTCTCGATGGCATGGTTGTCCTCTGGGTGAGCGGTGACGGTTCATCGTTTGTGGGCACGGCATCGATGCACAGTGTCGTCAGTGAGGCGTGACCCTGCACATCCAACGCTGAGAGCGCGCGGCGAAGCATGTATCTCTCGCCATGCATTGAAATCACATCGCTCCCGATGACGCCGGTGATTCCGAGTCGTTCATCCACGATCCCCGTGCCATGAGCGAGCCACGCCTCGATGTCAGGAAATGAAGTGGAAGCGTCATGAACCTCAAACGCATCGACCATTCGATAGGTCACCCGGTACACATCTTGTTCGACGGCACCCGGAAACCACGCATAGTTGTTACGGACGACCACTTCAGGAACCTGAGCATCGCCGATCGTTCTCCACCCGATGACTCTCGAAGTACCGCCGTTCGGCACGGGATCGCCATCAACCGCACGCTGCGGAATCTCGCGCATGTTCCGAATCTCAGCCAGTCGGAGCGGGTGCGCAAGAAGAACAAACGAGAGTTGAAACGCCGTGGCGTTCGAACTCGCATCGGCCGTGATGGTGATTGGATCGCTTCCGTTCGTGATCAGCGACTGATCGGCGATCAACGCTCGCGCGAGGTCGCCGTACACAAGGCCAGGCAACCCTTGAAACGACTGCGTGAGGAGTGGTAGATCGTCCGAGACTCCGGTCAACGCAAAGTCGTGAGAAATCGACACTGAATGCTCAGCACCAACCTTCGTGCGTGTGAGCACTGTCTGCCCTCCGTCAAGAGCGACCGAATCGAACGCTGCCGCCTGAAACTTGCCGGTTTCCTCCCATCGCACCATGACCCACATCCGGCGACCATTGGTCACAACGCGCAACCGACCGATTCGGGTCGATGTCCCAAGTCCCGGTCGAGCGGAGGCGTTGAGTTCAATCTCCATCGCCCATGTTGCATCCACACCGCCGCGGACCATTGCGTTTTCAATCTCCGCAGCAAGTTCGGATCGCTCAGCCGACTGACCGAAAGCGAACAATGAGCCATCCCATTGGAGTAAGAGCAGCACGATCACAAGGGTGCATGACATGCAGCCGCGCGCGCTCATCGGCATCTTCTCAGTAGCAGTTCGGACGGGGGCAGTCCAATCCGGTGAACACCCCGTTTATGCACATCGATCCGGCCCCATCACAGTTACCAACAAGTTGCCCGCCACAATTGGGAGTTGGCTCGAACTCTTCGTAGCAATTCTCGAAGAGGTCGAAGACGCATTCGTACACCGGTAGAGTTTTGGAGCAGAAGAGGCACTTCTTCCCCGAAGCGAGTGGACCCGAGCAGCTCCCGGTTGCGGAAAGGCACTTGCCGGCGGACGCGCAACTCTGGAAGGGGCGCCAGACATACACGACTTGCGCACGAGCGGTGCTGAGCGTGAAACCAATCGCCGAAATCGAAATCGCGCAGATCGCGATGAAGTTTGCGGAGTTCTGCCTAAGTGACACGATTGATCGGAAGGTTGTCATGGAACTCCTCTGGTTAGATATTGCCCCACGGTCGGGATGGATCCCAAGCCACTTGAACACTTGTGATGAACGCTTGCAATCTCGATGCGTCTTCGGGAACGAGCAGCGCGCGCATGTCACCCACGGCGATTCGCGCAAGTTCGGTCCTACGCTTCGCGATCTCGTCCAGTCTCGCGCGGGCGGGAGCGCCAACCGGAGGCGGACCGCCCGCACATTTTGCCGACATCAGCGCATCGACAGCTTCGAGTCGAATCGGCGAGCGCGCAGTCAGGTAGTCGCGGTGCACGATGCGGCATGCGTCGAGAGTCGCGGGTCCCTCGACATTCGCCAGAATCCAGTTGAAGGCCACCGTCGGAGTCTCAGGTTGGATCGCGGCGGGATAGGCAGCGCCCATCGCGGCGTCTTCCCACGCTCCTCGTGCTTCTACACCAACTCCCGATTCGATCTCGTGTGCGATCCGCTCAATGACGCGACGGGTTGACTCTGCAAGAGTCTGCGACGCTGCGATCTTTCGCGCGCGTCGCGACTGAGCGAAGTCGATGCCAGACTGACCGTCCGCTGGAAGGCGGATTGCATCGTCACGCCACCGCTGAAAGTAGGCCGCAACTTGCGCTGCAGAGTCTGATTCATGCGCCACGAGGATCTTGAGAACGCTCGCGGCAGTCGTTGCAATGGCCGGATTGGTGTTGTCGCCGCTCTGTTCAGCCCGACAGATCGCACGCGACAGCGCAGGAAAGTCCGTGTGCGAGTCCGCCTCGCGGGCTGTTCGTTCAAACAGCGATCGAAAGTCAACCCCTTGACCGAGATCATCCCAGCCACCATTGCCTGAAGTGTGTCTCAGCGCAACGCGCCGTCGGAGCGCGGCCTCGGCTCGGTCGGCGTCGGTGCCAGCGCGCGGGTCTGCACGATCGACCTGCCGCGTGAGCTGACTCCATGTCTCCGAGAGAGCAGCATCGGCGCGCGGCCATGTGCGAGTTCTGAAGTGTGTGAAGCACTCGCGACACCCCTTCAGTGCGAACTCTCGAGCACTGGACCCACCGCTCGCGAGCTCTGCACTGCATTCACGCAACCGGCGCTGGGTGCAGAATTCACCAGTGTCCTTGCACAGGCTCTCGATGACCTGCTCGTACTGATCAAGCGCCCGTTTGAGCTGTTCGTCGCTGAGCGCACTTCCTTTCAAGTCCGCACTCGCTGCGCGCCACTCATCCCGCGTGACACGAGGAACAACAACGCCGAAGTAGATCGCACCGTTGTCTGGTGAGGGCTGACTCGACCCAGGCGGTCCCGCGAGACCGGCGGCACCAACCGCGCCTGCCATCGCAAGTGCCGTCGCGATCGCAGTGGCGCGTGGACGGCAGGCGTGAACAAGCCCAAGAATATGAAGTGCCCCAGTACTCACTGCTCGCACGATAGCAGGGTGTCGAAGCCCCTATCCGCGGGCGTCACGAGATCGCGACGCGCCGTCACTCGAGCCCTGGAGCGAATCCGCGCCGCATCGTGTTCTCGCAGACCGTCCGTGGCTCAACGAATTGCAAGAGGTACTGCGCACCTCCGGCCTTGCTGCCGACGCCACTCATTCCAAATCCGCCGAAAGGTTGTCGTCCCACGAGTGCGCCAGTGATCGCTCGATTGAGGTAGAGATTGCCGACGCGAAACTCGCGTCGTGCGCGATCGAGGTGTGACGGGCGACGGCTAAAGACGCCGCCCGTCAGTTTGTACTTCGTCGCATTGGCGATCTGGAGCGCTTCGTCGAAGTCGCGTGCGCGGATGACCGCGAGCACGGGGCCGAAGATCTCTTCGTGCGCGAGTCGGTGTTCGGGACGAATGCCAGAGACAATCGTCGGGCCGACGAATGGTTTGCCAACACGCTCTTCAACTCCCGCTGGAATTGGCAGTGAGATCTCAACCCGCCCCTCGCCCGCGCCAATCGAGATGAACTGGCGAATCTTCTGTGCCGCTTCTTGATCGATGACCGGTCCGATGTCCGTTCCTGGCAAGAGTGGATCACCCACTGTGAGAGTGCGCGTTGCTTCAACGAGCCGGTGGAGAAATCCGTCGTGGGCGCTTCCAACGACAATCACACGGCTGCATGC
>SYHM01000001.1 GCA_005799205.1 Planctomycetia bacterium
GCGGGTGCCATGTCTGCGCGTTCCCACAGGAACGATCCCTTGCCGCCTTCGCCTGGTTCGCGACCGAAGTGGCCGTGGTAGGCGGTGTGCGAGTAAATCGGCGCTTTGAGACCAAGCTTCTCGACGATCCCATGAGGCGTCAGGTCGAACTCCCGCTCAACGAGCCGCGCCAACTTCTCATCTGGAATCTTGCCTGTGCCTTGCGAATCAATCAGCACAGACGTTGGTTGCGCAACGCCGATTGCATACGCGAGTTGCACTTCGCAGACTTCCGCGAGGTCTGCAGCGACGATGTTCTTTGCGATGTAGCGCGCCATGTACGCGGCTGAGCGATCGACCTTGGATGGGTCCTTTCCGCTGAACGCGCCACCTCCGTGGCGGCCGCGCCCACCGTACGTGTCGACGATGATATTGCGGCCGGTCAATCCGCAGTCGCCGTGTGGGCCACCGATTTCAAACCGCCCAGTCGGATTGACCCACACTTTGATTCCATCATGCCACCAATCGCCGAGCACTGGACGGATGATGTGCTTGAGTACCTCATCACTGAGTTTCGACTGGCAGTCATTCCACATCGGATGGTGCTGCGTCGAGAGGACAACGTTGACGATCTTGCGCGGGGTGCGACCGTCGTATTCAACCGCGACCTGGCTCTTGGCATCGGGGCGCAGTCCCTTGATGATCTCCTTCTGACGCACTTCGGCCTGACGCGCCACGAGCCGGTGCGACAGCATGATCGGAAGCGGCATCAATTGGCGGGTCTCTCGGCAGGCAAAACCGAACATCATTCCCTGATCGCCAGCCCCTTGAGCCTTCTTCTGCTTGAGCGACTTCTTGGTATTCACGCCTCGGGCGATGTCGGGGGATTGCCGGCCGAGGGTGACAAGCACTCCGCACGATCGCCCATCGAATCCCTTGTCCGCCGAGTCGTATCCGATGCGCAGAACTGTGTCGCGGACAACCTGCGGGATGTCCACATAACCGCCGCACGTGACCTCTCCGGCCACCACGGCAAGTCCGGTGGTGACGAGCGTCTCGCAGGCAACCCGCGATGCGGGGTCTACAGCAAGCATCGCATCGAGAATCGCGTCAGAAATCTGATCTGCCATCTTGTCGGGGTGGCCCATCGATACGGATTCGGAGGTAAATGTGTAGAGATTTGTTGGCAATTGCAGCTCCTGAAAGGAATAGTGTGAAGCAGAGGACTGTACACGGTTCGGGCGCTTATTCGAGGGCGTCTGAGTCAATTTGACGATGCCACGAGAGATGCAAAAATCTCGCTCATGTGTCCACCCAATTCACTGGATGGCACTCTGTGCGTGCGCGCTGGGTGCGATGGCTCACGCGCAAGCGATCGAGCAGCCATTCACGAGTGAGCACATTTTGGTTCGTGTGCGTGCGGGTACTCATCTGGCACTGACACTGAAGGGGACCCCGACATTTGCTTCGCGCGGCGCACCGCCGAATGAAGCTGTTTCGGCGATCCTCGCGACGATCGGCGTGAGCGCGATCACACCGATCCCGGAGCTCCCGCCGCGTAATGCCGACCTTGCCGCCTCGCTCGGTCTCAACCGTTGGTATCGAGTCGAGCTCGGTGGGAACGCCGCCGCTGGAGCTGCCCGAGTTGCTGTGAACGCGCTCGCCGCGGCTGATCTCTTGCGAGCAAGTTGGGATGGATTCGAGGTCGCTGAAGTCGATGGCACGGGCGGACTCGCTGATGTCCCAAACGATCCGAGCTTTTCGACTCAGTATTCGCTCCTCAATACAGGACAGTCGGGGGGAACGATCGGCGCAGATATCCGTGCCACTGGTGCGTGGACGATTGCCTCGAGTAACCCGTCACTGATCATCGCGACCCTTGACAGCGGATGTTCGCCTCACCCCGAACTTGCCGGACGCATCTTGCCCGGCAGAAACATCCCTCTCAACTCGAATGACACGACCGATGTGTGTAGTGGTCACGGTACGCACGTCGCTGGGATTCTCGCTGCGCAGGGCAACAACGGTGCGGGCATCGCGGGACTTTGCTGGGACGCGAAGATCTTGCCAGTCGTCGTCGTCAATCCATGCTCGGGTCTTGAGTCGTATGTTGCCGATGGACTCGTCTGGGCAGTCGACGCTGGTGCCGACCTCATCAATATGAGCTTGCAATACTCAGTTGGATCGACCTACCTACATACTGCCGTGCAGTATGCGTTCGCGCGAGGGGTCCCCATGATTGCTGCGACCGGAAACTCGAATGCAGCGGTTGCATGGCCAGCGCGATGGGATGAGACGATTGCCGTCGCGGCTTCGAATCGGTTTGATGCGCGGTGGACGAGCTCAAACTTCGGACCAGAAGTCGATGTCACCGCCCCGGGAGAGTCGATTTACTCGCTCGCGCCCAATGGGCTCTACGGAACCCGAACTGGCACAAGCATGTCGACTCCCCATGTCGCCGGAACAGTTGCGCTCATGCGCGCCGTGTATCCAACGATGAACAGCACATCAATTCGCGCCGCACTGATGGCTACTGCTCGAGACATTGGGACCGCTGGGTTCGACAACTACACAGGCGCGGGCGTGATCAACGCGGCAGCGGTTGTCGGATACGCGCGCGACGCGAACCCCGGCCCGGCGGACATGAACGGGGATGGCCGCGTTGATGGAGCA
>SYHM01000081.1 GCA_005799205.1 Planctomycetia bacterium
GCGGGTTCTCGCGATCTGCTCATCGCACGGCACAGACGTTGACCCCGGTCGGGTGCTCTCTCCCCCGATATCAATGATGTCCGCGCCGCTGGCGAGAGCCGATTCGGCGTACGTGCAGGCGCCTTCGAGATCATTGTGCGCTCCCCCATCCGAGAATGAGTCGGGGGTGCAATTGAGGATCGCCATCACAAGTGGGTTTCGCACGGCGATCTGCACCGTGCGAGCGTGCGACAGGCGCCACGCGATGTTCCCTTTCATTCCGCTGCAGGCTCAATCTTCATGTCTGACCAGTCACCTAACAATGCGCCGACGACCTGCTCGTATGCAGCGGATAGCGTCGCGGTCGGAATCATGACGCCAAGCTCGCACGCGCGCGGATCAACCCGTAGCGCGAACGCGACTGGAGCGCTCTTGGCCGCGATCGTTGGCAAAGGCATCGATCCGCCACCGAAGGTGGAGGCGAGTTGGCGCACGACTTTGAGGATCTGCCCAGCAGATACAAAGAGTTCACACTGCGCTCCGGGAACGAGCCATGGCCGCATCGACACGAGCACGCTCTCATCTTTCAGCGACTCCCCCCCTGTAGCCGCGGCAAGCGCGCGAGCAAGCACATCGGGTCGCTGACTGAAGGTCACGACGACTGCGTCGGGTAGCACTTTGACGAATCCGTGCATGCCGCGACCTCCAAAAAAAGCCTGGCGCATCAGCTGCTGCATCGCAACCCCGCTGAGATCTTCTCCGGGCGCTTCACTTGGACCAAGCGGAGTCTCCTTGAGTTCGAATGCGTCGACAACCGTTCCATCCTTGAGCGTGCGACCATCTTCCCATGCTGGCTCACGTCGTACTCCGCCACTGTTCCCTGCTTGCAAGAGCAGTGACGATTTGAACAGATCGCGAATCGCCATCGGCTGCGAGGTCTCAATGAGGAACGCGCTGTCGTTGAGCACCCCTCCCGCGAGGAGCCCGAGCTTTGAGGGATACGCGGCGAGTCGAACACTCTTCATTCCATCCCGCACCTGTGCGAACCACGATGGAACGAACTCGGTGACACCAAGCGCGGCCGCGAGTGCGTCGATCTTTCCTGCTCCTCCAAGCGACTTCGCGTCGACCGCTGCGGCCAGATAGAAAGATGCCTTGGGAAGTCCTGCGACCATGGCGCCGCCGTCACCTTCGAGTGGTGTCGTCTCGGCGGCAAGCAACGCAATCTCGCTCTGCAGGGCATACACCGCGTACGCGCGCAACGAGAGTCCGAGCACATCGGCGTCGACGACGACGAGCGCGTCCGCAACTCCTTGAAGAAGTTGTGCCGCCCGCGCCGATCCCATGACGACCGCGTCATCAGGAAGTGGGAACGGACCACGGGCCCAAGCAATCAAGTCTCCCGCGCGCGCGAGTTGCATTCCTCGTTCACCCAATCGCTTGGCGAGTGAATCGCCGAGCCCGATCGAATCGCTCCCTGGCAACTTGTACCCATCGATTGCCTCCTTCGATGTGGAGATGAGTACGTGCTGTGCGAGCGCCTTGCTGTACACACGCTGTTGGTGAAATGATCCAACGCCATCCGCGCCAGGCGCGAGCGTCGTCGTGATGAATGCAGTTGGATTATCAGAAGGAAGCAGGACCACCGTCGCGCCAGCGCTCGTCCACGCAGCGACTGAGCCTCGCTCATCAAACCCCTCGCGCAGCTCGAGAACTCGACGCAGATGGTCGATCGAACGCCCCGCGACGAGCGTCTCCTTTCGATCCATTCGTGCGATGCACTCGTCGAGGTCGCTCGTGATGCGCTGCAGGCTCGGTACCGCCACTGCACGAGTGGCGTCATGAGGTATGAGCGCGAGAATGTCATCAAGTGCATCGGCACTCGCACCTCGCACACCGAAAAGCGCGCACAGCGCACAAATGACCGACACGACTCGACGATTGAGTGTCATCGGATCACTCCACCGTCACACTCTTGGCGAGATTGCGCGGCTTGTCGACATCCTTACCACGCAGCACTGCCGCGTGATAGGCGAGCAACTGCAGTGGAATGACCGTGAGCAAAGGTTGCAGCGATTCAATGACATCTGGCACATAGAAGACATCTTCCGACACTGTGCGAATGTGCTCATCGCCTTCGGTGGCTACGGCAATCACATGCCCGCCACGACTGCGCACTTCGGCGATGTTTCCAAGCACCTTTTCGTACTGTGAATTGCGTGTCGCAACAAAGACAACAGGCATCCCCTTGTCGATCAGTGCGATTGGGCCGTGCTTCATTTCGGCCGACGGCATTCCCTCGGCGTGGATGTACGAGATTTCTTTCAACTTGAGCGCCCCCTCGAGCGCGACCGGGTAGTTCACCCCGCGTCCGAGGAACAGCCAGTTCTCGCGTTCGACATACTTCGCGGTCGCATCGCGGATCGCATCGCTCGTTTCGAGGATCCGCTGAATCTTTTCGGGGACACTCGCCATCTCCTTGATGAAGGATGTCACGAATTCCTGCGAAAGGAATCGCCGGCGCCCGACATAGAGTGCCAGCATCGAAAGCGCGAGAATCTGTCCCGTGAATGCCTTGGTGCTCGCGACTCCGATTTCGGGCCCCACGCGCAGATACACGCCCGCATCGGTCTCGCGCGCGATCGTCGAGCCAACGACATTGACAACTCCAAGTGCGAGTGCCCCCCGCTGCTTCGCTTCTTGTAGCGCAGCAAGGGTGTCTGCGGTCTCACCCGACTGGCTGACTGCAATGACCGCGGTTCCGAAGTCGACGATTGGATTTCGGTACCGAAACTCGCTCGCGTAATCATGCTCGGCAGCAATCTTGGCGAGGTCTTCCATGAGGTACTTGCCGACCATGCTTGCGTGCAAGGCCGTGCCCTGTCCAACCATCACGATGCGCTTGGCATTTGCGAGCGTGCGGGCGTGCTCTGAAATGCCCCCAAGCACGATCGAACCGCTCCGCGGATCGACTCGCCCCTGCATCGTCATTCGAAGTGAGCGGGGTTGCTCGAAGATCTCCTTGAGCATGTAGTGCTCGTAGGGTCCAAGATCGATCTCTGCGAGTTCGAACTCGAGTTCGCGAACCTCGGTGGTGAAGGCGACATCGTCGATTGTGGCGGTCCGAAAGGCATCTCGCGTCAGCTTGGCGAC
>SYHM01000082.1 GCA_005799205.1 Planctomycetia bacterium
GAGCAGCTGCACGCAGCGACCCGAACGACATGAGGCATGGAGTGGCATGGTGTGGTGCTTTCTAGGACTTGACAACTTCGCACTTGATGAGGTGGGTTGGAACGTTCGACATCGCATTGCGTGTATCAACCACAAGCTTGGCATGTTGGGCGAGGGCGACATAATCGACCGCGTCATGGTCGGTCAGGATGAGGACACAATCGGTTGCCGCAATCGTTGCGGGTGTCAACGCAACAGAGGAGAGGTTCGTTCGATACTTACGCATCGCTGGGAAATTCGCCAGATGCGGATCGTGATACGACACATCCGCTCCTCGATCGCGAAGCAACTCAATGATCTCAGCAGATGGACTCTCTCGCGAGTCGTCAATGTTCTTCTTGTACGCAATTCCGAGCACAAGAACTTTGGACCCCTTGAGAGACTTCGTGTGATCGTTAAGCGCGTGCTGAGTTCGCTCGACGACATAGTGCGGCATCGAGGTGTTTACCTCGCCTGCGAGCTCGATAAAGCGTGTGTTGCGCCCAACCTCACGCGCCTTCCATGTCAGATAGAACGGATCAATCGGGATGCAGTGGCCACCCAACCCAGGTCCAGGATAAAACGCCTGGAATCCGAATGGCTTTGTGCTTGCAGCGGCGATGACTTCCCACACATCAATGTTCATGTCAGTGAGTACGACCTTCATCTCGTTGACGAGTGCGATGTTCACCGCGCGATAAATGTTTTCGAGCAGTTTCGCGCTCTCAGCAATCTCAGCAGTCGAGACGCGATGAGCGGACTTCACGACGCGTGTATAGAAGGCCATCGCGAGATCGGTCGAGACAGTGTCGACACCGCCGACGAGCTTTGGAATGTGCTGCGCGCTGCGGCCGAAACTTCCAGGGTCCTCTCGTTCAGGGCTGTACGCCAAGAAGTACTCGTCGCCGCACTTGAGCCCCTTCGCATCGAGGATGGGCTTCATTTCATCACGGGTTGTGCCTGGATAGGTTGTCGACTCGAGGACCACCAACTGTCCCTTTCGAAGCGATGCTGCAGCAGTCTTCGTGCTCTCAAGTACGAAGGTCAGGTCGGGTTCATGGTGTGACCCAAGCGGCGTCGGAACGCACAAGACCACGAGATCAGCTGTCGCAAGGTCTTTTGGATTGGAGGTTGGTGTGAAGTGGTTGTCCGCCTTCAGTGTGCTGAAGAAGTCATCACCGAGATGCAAGATGTACCGCGTTCCGCTCTTGAGTGCATCAATCTTCTTCTGATCGACATCGAAGCCAATGACGGGATAGCCGCTGTCGCGGATCGCGCGTACCAGCGGCAGTCCGACATACCCGAGACCGACGATCGCAATCGTTGCAGTCTTGCTCTCGATGCGTTGCATAAGTGCGGCCGCCGTCGCGCTCATTGGGGTGGTGGTTCGTGAAGCGCAGGCGCCAGTTTGAGAAGCATTTGTGGTTGTCATCAGATGAATCCTTGGGTTTCGCAGAATAGCAGAGGAGATGCCCCCCCTCGCGTTTCATAGGATGCCATCGGAATGACTCCCCACATCAGCATCGTCTGCCCGATGCACAACGAAGAGGCGTGTGTTGAGGAGTTTGTTGTTCGCACAGATCGAGCATTACAGGCAATGAACCATGCCTATGAGATCGTGATTGTTTCAGATGGTTCTACCGATGCGACGGAGGCAATTCTCACGCGACTTTCGGCGACAGTGCCAGCACTGCGTTGCCTCTATCTCGCGCGCAATGTGGGTCAATGCGGCGCGCTCTACGCAGGTCTACAAGCGAGTGGGGGTGACATCATCGTTGTCATGGATGGTGACTTGCAGCATGCACCAGAAGAGATTCACGTGCTCGTCGCCGCAATGCATCAGGGGTTTGACCTCGTCTCGGGAAGCAGGCGCAATCGACTCGAGAGCACGCTCACTCGGCGGATTCCATCGTTCGTGGCGAATTGGATGCTGCGGTGTGTCTCGAGGTGCACTGTTCAGGACATGGGTGGGTTCAAGGCACTCCGTGGCGAGCTCGCGCGGTCGATCCGGCTTCGATCTGGACAGCATCGACTCCTGCCAGCGATCGTTTCGCTTCGTGGTGGCTCAGTCGGTGAGGTCTTCGTGAGTTCCCCGCCACGATTCGCTGGCTCGAGTCATTATGGACTCGCGCGGACGCTCGACGTCTTCTTCGATGTCGTGCTGCTCTGGTTCGAGGGGAGTTTCCGAAGTCGCCCTATCTATCTCTTTGGCAGAATCGCGCTCGCACTGCTTGCCGTTGACGCCATCCTGATGCCAGTGTTGTTATGGGATAAGTTCATGAGTGGAATCGACTTAGGGACCCGTCCACCATTTCTGGTTGCGATCATGTTCTTTCTCAGCGCCCTCTTTCTCCTCGCGAGTGGATTGACCCTCGAACTGCTTTCGGACGCTCTCAATGCCGTCACCTCGCGCATGCCGTTTGTCGTGCGAGAACGGATCGGATTCGACCGAACCTAGTTCGCGGCAGTCGGTTGCGGTGAAGGAGGCTCCTTGGGTGCAGGTGGCGCGGAGGTTGGAGGAGCAACGACCTTCATCTTGCCGTTCATCGTGCGCCAGTGACTTGGATAGGTGCAGACAAAGGGGTATGTGCCGGGTGTCGTCGGTGCAATGAACCAAAACGACTGAGACGATCCAGGAGATACTAAGCCCATGACAGCCAATACTTTAGGTGAGTCTGGAATGAACTCTTTCTGGCGCCCGTCGGCCCCTTGCCCCATTCGATCCCCTGCGACACCCATCTCGGCAAGCGCGCCTGGAGTGAC
>SYHM01000083.1 GCA_005799205.1 Planctomycetia bacterium
AGCGCGACAACGAGACCGCTTGCGGTCGCGACCAATGCTTCGGCAATTCCAGAAGAGACAAGTCGCGGATCGCTCAGCGTGTCCTTGCCTCCAAGAAGCTCAAAGCTGCGGATAATGCCTGAGACTGTGCCGAGAATTCCAAGCATCGGCGCAGCGGTGACGATCGTCGACTGGATGTTCAAGAATCGCTCGAGTCGTGGACGCTGACGCTCAACAGAGGCAATCGCGATGGCATCCGACGGACCATCGCACGCGAGGTCTGCGGCGACCGCACCATAGGGGCTGTCGTCCTCCTGCGCGAGCGCCGTCACGGTCTCGGCATCATTCATGCGAAGCGCATTGATCATCGCGCGCAGCCGAACACGCGAACCCCTCGTCGCCATCTTGTGCCAGAAGCAAATTCGTTCGACTGTCAGCGTGACTGAAAGCACGCTGAGTGCGAGGAGCGGCCACATCACCGGCCCTCCACGCTCCATCAGTAGGAGCAGGCTGTTCCAAAGAAATTCCATAGGTCTTCGATCATAAGCGATGACCGCAATGCGGCACCCACTACACTCGCGCCATGCGTGTCGCGCCGTCGATAGAACACGATGTCTTCTGCCCGACCCTCTTGCGAGAGATCGAGTCTTGCCTTGAGCGCTTTGTCCAGGATGCCTCCTACACCACGAAACTTCGCGAAGCGGTCGGATACTCCCTTCTGGGAGGTGGCAAGCGGCTCCGTCCCCTGCTTGCGCTTCGCTGCTGCGAAGCGTGTGGCGCCTCGACGAAGGACGCGCTCGAAGCGGCCGCCGCGGTCGAGATGGTGCACGCGTTCAGTCTCGTACACGATGACCTCCCCGCGCTCGATAATGACGCAATTCGCCGCGGGCGCCCCACCGCACATGTCGCCTATGGCGAGGCGATGGCGATCCTTGCGGGGGATGCGCTGCTCGCTCTCGCCATGCACGCGGCATGCTCGACCGCGCGGAATCCATCGAGGATCGCCCACGAGGTCACGAACGCCACCTCGGCGATGATCACTGGTCAGGTGTACGACACACTCGGGGGGTTTCCAGAGGCCATGCCGCCTGCCGAGCGGCTGAGCCTTGTGCACAATCACAAGACCGGCGCGCTGATTCGCTGCGCGTGCCGAGTCGGGGCACTTTGTGCAGAGGCGCGCCCCGAACACTTTGCTGCGCTCGATCGCTGGGGAGACCTTGTCGGGCTCATGTTCCAGGCAGTTGATGATCTGCTCGATGTCACACAGTCGGCGGAACATGTCGGGAAAGCAGTCGGCAAGGATTCTGACGCTGGCAAGCTGACGTACCCATCGGTGTACGGAATCGATGCCACGCGACACGAAGTCTGCCGCCTCAGACGAGAGGCGCTTGCCACACTCGAACCGCTTGGAGAAAGGGCCGAGCACCTGCTCGCCATCACCGAGTACCTCGCAGCGCGAACTCGATGAGTGCGGCGCGAGTACCAACTGCCTATACTCAGTGACGTTGTACACCTCTTGAAAGACTTGAAAGCTCGATGAATTTGCTCACTTCTATTCACTCTCCAGCAGATCTGAAGTCCCTTCCCCCTGGCGACCTCGCGCAAGTCTGCGCAGAGATCCGCGCCGCCATCTGTGATCAAGTCTCGAGGAGTGGCGGGCATCTTGCTCCGAATCTCGGTGTCGTCGAACTCACAGTGGCGATGCACTATGTCTTCGACTTTTCGTTTGACCGACTGCTCTTCGATGTTGGACACCAGTGCTACACCCACAAGTTGCTGACGGGCCGGCAGCACCTGCTGCCGCGACTGAGACAACGTGGAGGAATGTCCGGATTTCCCGAGCCGCGCGAGTCACCCTATGACCTCTTCACCGTGGGACACGCTGGCACCGCCATTTCGACGGCCGTTGGCATGGCACGAGGCGATTCACTGAATGGCGATGGATGGTCGCCACAATGTCCCAGCGGTCGTCGGACCGTGTCTCTCATCGGCGATGCGTCGATCGTTAATGGCGTGGCGATGGAGGGACTCAACAATGCCGGAACGCTGAAGCGACAGTTCTTGGTGGTGCTGAATGACAATGGAATGAGCATCGCAAAGCCGCAGGGAGCCGTTTCTGCATACTTCGATCGACTGCGACTCTCGCACACCTACGGAGAGTTCAAGAAGCGCGCCAAAGAAGTCGCCTCTCATATGCCAGGTGGCGAGGCCCTTCGAGAGCTCTACCACCGAATGGGAGAGTCCTCGAAGGCATTTGTCGCAGAGAATCATTGGTTTGAGCACTTCGGACTCGTCACGGTCGGTCCAATTGATGGGCACGACCTTCCGACGCTTATTGATGTCTTCAACGAAGCGAAGCACTTTGATCGGCCGATGGTGCTGCACATCAAGACGATCAAGGGCAAGGGCTACAGCTTTGCCGAGAATGACGCGACCGCCTTCCACTCCCCGAGCGCTTTCAAGATTGAAACACTCGAGAACGAGGGATGCCGAGTCGAGGTCAAAAAGGGAGGCCGCTCCTTCACGGCAGCGTTTGGGGAGATCCTTTCCTCACTCATGGCGCGCGATCCACGGGTTGTTGCGTGCACCGCCGCGATGCCTGATGGCACTGGCATCAGCAAGGTCATTGATCAGTTTCCAGATCGAGTGTGGGATAGCGGCATCTGCGAGAGTCACGCGTTCGACATGATGGCTGGGCTCGCAAAGACGGGATGGAAACCGTTTTTCGCCGTGTACTCGACCTTTCTGCAGCGTGCCTTCGATCAAGCGTTTCAAGAAGCGGCTCTGCAGGGATTACCGGTGCGCCTCTGTCTCGACCGCGCCGGGCTTGTTGGAGGCGATGGAGCGGTCCATCATGGGTTCTGTGATATCGCGCTCCTCTCTGTGCTGCCAAAGGCTTGCATCATGGCCGCGATGGACGAGCCCAGCCTCGCCGCGTGCGTCGCATTCATGAGTGAATACAGTGAGGGGGTCTCGTCGGTGCGGTATCCGCGAGAGAGCGTGAGTGCACGATTCGCGTCATCTGCGTGTCCCGCGTTTGAACTCGGAAAGGCGCGACAATTGGTGGGTTGCGACAATCCAGATGCGGCGATCCTCGCCTTCGGAGTCAGCGCCATCGATGGTGCCCAGGCGCTCGATGTCCTCAATGGCGAGTACGAAGTTGAACTCTATGACGCGCGGTTCGCCAAGCCAGTCGACGGCGAACTGCTGCGACGATTACTCACGGCAGGCACGCCGGTCATCACCGTCGAGGATCACTCGATTCAAGGTGGTTTCGGATCGGCGGTGCTCGAGACATGCCACTCACTCGGCCTCGACACGCGATTGATCACGCGGATGGCCCTCCCAGATCGTTGGATCTATCAGGGCGAGCGCGCCGAGCAACTCGCTGAGGCAGGGATCGACGGATCCGCGATCGCACGAACTCTCCGAGCAGTTCTCGAGGGATCTCCAGTCAGCGATGCCTCTCCAGCAGCCGTCGCCAGTTCGTCGCGCTAGAAAAACGGAGTCACTTTCAGCTTCACTCGCGCCCACTGCTACGGTGAGGTGGATGGATCGTCGTTCGGCCCAGCAGCAACTCGCCCGTCGTGGCGAGGACGAGGCGCGCATCTACCTCGAAGCGCGCGGCTATGAATTGTGTGCGCAAAACCTACGGGTGGGAAGCGATGAAGCAGACCTCGTCATGCGCGCGTCCGACGGCGAAACACTTGTCATCGTTGAAGTGAAAACGCGGTCCGACCCTCGCGCTTGCCCAGAAGTGCGTGTCGATGTGGCGAAGGAACGAAGCCTCATTCGCCTCGCGCGCACACTCGCTTCTCGCGGAAGGTTTCATGGCCCAATGCGCATCGATGTGCTTGCCGTGACGCTCGCGGCAGGTCTCGCACCAGGTTCGGCACCTTCGATTCGCTGGTTCCAGAATGCGGTCCTCGGGAGCGGCCGCGCTCACTCGCGCGGCAAGTAGCGGTCCCAAGCAATCGTGGTCAATCGCCTCGTCATCTGATCGATGTCATTCGTCACCCAGCGATCACGAAGCGACCGCAAGTATCGAAACTGCTCATACCTGCCGCGCTGATCTTCGAGCGCTCGGCGCAATTGTCGCTGCAAGAGTGGATCAAAGATCGATCGCTGTGTCTGCTGCTCCATTGCCATGATGCAATACCACGTCACGCTTGTCGGCTTTCGGATCGGCGCTGTGACTTTTCCCTGCGCCACCGATGCGAGCACCGTACGAATATCGGGCGCGAGTTCGAGTCCATCCAATCCTGTTGCGGGCAGTTGGTACTGCTGCCATGCACCGCCGTCAGGCAGCGCGAGCGCAACAGCAAGCTGTGCGAAACTCTCTCCGCGCGCAATCCGTGCTTCGACATCAGCAATCAACGCCTCGTCGGATGGGGTCAATCTGATGCGCCCAATCGTGATGCGGGGCTGTGGGTTGTAGTCCGCCTCGAGCAGGCCATACTGACGCTCGACGTCGCGCCAACTCACGATCGTCCTCGGCTTGACACGCCGACGTAGCAGATCTTGAGCAAGCGCTTCATCACGCTTTTCGCGCAGGTACTGATCCATTGTCATCCCGAACTGATCTTGCAATCCCTGACTCGCAGACGCACGATTTCCTCCATAGCCAGCCACGGTCTGCTCTTGAAGTCCCTGAAGCCACGCGAAGATTCCCGCCTGCATCTCGGGCGAGAGCATCCCCTCAGCTTCGGCAATGATCAATTCGTTATTGATGTACTGCTGAAATCGCTCAGCAACAAGTTCTTCTATCAGGCGCTTGGATCGCTGCGCTGGATTCTCAGCGACGATTCGAAGAATGCGGTCTTCAATCGACTGCATGAACTGACTGGCATAAACGGGTCGACCGTTGATCTGCCCGACAAGGCTGTCAATCGTCCACCGTTCACCAACACGCAATCGAATCTCTTCAACAGGAGCACCCACTGCGACCTCGCTCGAGGTTCCATCGGCGTGCTTTTCGACGAGCGACTTCTGAGTCGTCACGGTTTCAACCCCGCCCACAGTCGTAGTGGTCACCGAGTCAACCACCGCTTTGGGGGCGAAAACTTCCTCAGGGACCTGGACGACGTCAAGGTGTTGATCGGCCGCAGGAACCGAAGTGAAGTCAGCGGGAGTCACTTCAGCGGCGGTCTTCGGGCGATCAACAAGCGTCACGCACCCTGCGACCACGACGGTCATGACCAAACCTGCGGCGAGCACACTGCGCCAATGCGACATGGTTCGAGTCTATGCGCTCGCTCATATACTTGGCTTGAGGAGTCCACGATGAACCAGATGCAAGATGCGGCAGACCGTTCGAAACCAGCAACACCAGCGGCGCTTCATGTCGATAGCGACTGGAAGGCGCAAGCGGAGGCCGAGCGAGAGAAACTCCGCAAGCTCGACAGTGAGCGCGCTGCCACGGCAGAAGCCGAGCAAGCAACTGCGCTACCACCGGCAGACTTTCGCAGCATCGTTGGATTGCTTGCGACGCAAGCACTCGGCGGCCTCGGTGCCTACGGTGATCCAGAGACCCGTCGAATCGTCGTTGATCTTCCCGCGGCACAGTTTGCGATCGACTTGCTCGGGGTGCTCGCCGAGAAGACGAAGGGAAACCTCTCGACTGAGGAGACAACAGAGTTGACGTCCATCCTCGCCGAACTTCGCTCACGGTTTGTCCAGATTGCACAACTCGTTGCGGCGCAACAGGCGCAAGGGGGCGCGGTGCCGCTGGCCGCGAACCCCGCTTCTTCAGCTCGACCTGAGACCTCCGCGAAGTCGAAACTCATCATTCCGGGGTAGTTCGAGCGCGCGGTCGCAGAACTGCCAGATACTGCAAGCGACCCCCAAAGAGTTGCTGCCAGAAGCGTGGATAGAGTTGCATCGGATGCACTTCGTTGATCAGGTCGAGCCCGCACTGATTGAAGAGTTCTCGCCACTGCTGCACCGAGTGATA
>SYHM01000084.1 GCA_005799205.1 Planctomycetia bacterium
AGAAAGGTGTACTGCTCGCGTGACATCTCCCCCTCTTCTGCTGTCTTGACGAAATCGGTCAATCGCCGACCAGGACCTCGACGACGCTCGAGATTCGTTGGGGAGGTAGGTGAGATATCCCGTCGATCGATCCCGGTTCGACGGTCGACGACTGATTCCGCGCCTGGCTTCTTCAATGGGTCGCTCTGGGATGGATTCTCGTTCGTCATGTGTTGTCCTTCTGTTCTTGAACGAGAGTACTGTAGCCTTCGAATCCACTCGTTTCTGATGGCACACGACTCCTCTCAATGCGATGAACCGCTCAACTGGGGCGCTGCCTTCTTCGGCTGGATAATGCCTGGATTAGGGCAGGTTTCGATCGGTCACGCCAAGCGTGGAATATTCGCTGGGAGTGGGATTCTCGGCCTCTTCGTCGGCGGACTCCTGATTGGGGGTGTTGATTGTGTTGATCGCCATGAGGATCCCCTGTGGTTCTATGCGCAAGTTGGTGCAGGCCCGATCGCTCTCGCGTCGGACTGGGCGAACTCGGCGCTCCTCAAGAGTGGAACCGTCGGCGAGCTCGTGGACACTCCCTCTCCGTTACCGAGGGCAACGCCCGCCAAGGTCAGTTCTTTCAAGACAGTGACTCCTGCAAACGAGATTGGCACGCTCTACTGCGCGCTTGCTGGATTGATGAATGTCGTCGTCATCTTTGATGCACTCAAGCGCACCCGGGCCGAAGCGCCAGCAGGATCGGGGCGAAATCGATGATTGGATGGATCCCGATCCTTGAACCAGGTGGATCGCTCGGTCATTATTGGTGGCTCCTGCTTTTCCCTCTCGTGCTTGGAATCTCGATCTCCTATCGAGCGACCCATGAAGTCGAACTCGTTGGATTCTGGCGCCGGGTATTGCGCTTCGCTTTCAAGTCGACGGTGGCGATGGGATCACTTGGCGCTGTGATGTATCTCTTTGTCTACCTGATCATTCCGTTGGTTCGTGGCGGGTAGCCGCTGCGCGAGCAGGCGCACAATCAACCACCACACGACCGTGAAGCTCGCGATTGCTGTGAGTGCCATCGAGAGTGTTTGTGGTGTCCATGTCAGTGTTCCATCGCCTGTGAGTGCGTGCTCAATGCCGCGCGCGATCCCTTCGATCTCGTCGGCGACCTCGGGAGAGGGTGGAAACCCCTCCGTCGACGTGTGGGCTGAGAAACGCCAAAGAACCCATGGTTTCGGCCATCCGACCGCGAGCGCCGCGGTTCGCGCTGGAGCGGGGCCGAGGGTGCACCACCCAGCGATCACGCCATCATCCCATTGGGGTGCAATCGTGTCGAGATCGGCTTGAGGAACCTGTAGATCTGCGATCTGCTGCGCGACCCTCCACCGAATGCCTTCAGCATCGGCCCCCGCTAACACCCAGACTCGCCTGCCGTCTCGGATGGCGATCCTCGACGGAATTGACTCTGGTGAGCCACACCGATCCATCAGCACCCATGTCACGACTGAAAGCGTGAGCAGTCCGAGCAGTGTTGCGATGAAGCCGAGAGCGACCTGCCTCATGATGACGATGGGCGTGACCCTGGTTTGCGCGCTCCGCCGCCAGGCCGTTCTTGACGATTGAGGGGGGCAGACCGCTCACGCTTCTTGCGAACCAGACCTGTCGTGAGCAGTTTGCCGCTCACGGAAAAGAGTTTCTTGGTCTTCCCGCGCTCAAGTGCAAGCTGCAACTTCTTGTCACGTGCGTCCTTCGCTCGCGACGTGTGTGGCTTTCGTTGTGGCGAGCCAGATCGCCCCCCTGCTCGAGGCTCACTCGAACCTCCGGCGCGCCACGCCAATTGCGCGGCGGTGCGTTCCTGAAGTGACGACACGCCACGACGCGTGTACTTCTCGAAGTTGATGGAGGGTGCCTTCTGGCTTGAACGTCCCGTGAGTTCGTTCACCCGTGCCCACGCCGCTCCCTCGAGTGGATCGACGAATGTAAAACTCTCGGCCATCCCACCGCCGTGTCCCGCTCGCCCGATTCGGTGCACAAAATCCTCTGGCATCAGTGGCACGTCATAGTTGATCACAGTCTTGATGCGAGGCACGTGCAGCCCGCGTGCTGCAACATCTGTTGCCACAAGGACATCTGCATCGCCTTGCGCGAAGGTGGCGAGGGCTTCGTTACGTGATCGTTGTGAGCGGTCGCCGTGCAGGAGGGCTGTCGTGATGTCGTTACACCGTAGTGCCTGTGCAACCCAGCCGGCACGGCGACGGGTGCGGACATACACGGCCACCCCGCGTTTGTGATGTTCGCGAAGCAACGCGATGAGCAGCGCGACCTTGTCTTGGTCTGCAACCTCGAAGTGCTTGTTGGCGTGGCTCGCAGGCGCGTTCCGACATCCAACCTCGGCAACGACTGGATCACGCAAGAGCGAACGGACACGCGCCTCGATTGTTGCTGGCAGCGTCGCGCTCATGCAGATGACTTGGCGGGGTGAAGGAATCGTGCTGAGAAGCTGCTCTATCTGAGGAAGAAACCCCATGTCTGCCATTCGATCTGCTTCATCGATCACAACTGTCTGAACATTCGCGAAGGTCAGTGTGCCGTCATCAAGAAACTCGCGGAGTCGCCCTGGGGTTCCAACGAGAATGTCCAGTCCCGCTCGAACGGCGCGCCTCTGCGGAGCTGCTGGGCTCTTTCCATAGACAGCGCCCATTCGCAGTACACCACCCTTCGCCACCGAAGCGATATCGCCTGCGACTTGCTGTGCCAACTCGCGTGTTGGAGAAATCACAATCGCGCGCAAGCGCTCACAGGGTTCGACATAGCGTGCACCTCCCGCCGCACGCTTGGGCTTCGGAGGATTGTTGAGTAGGTTGACGATCATCGGCACGCCGAAGCCGAGCGTCTTTCCACTTCCTGTTGCGGCTAAGGCGAGCACATCCTTGCCCTGCAGGATGGGATCGCGCATCGCCCGTTGAATCTCCGTTGGCGTTGCGAAGCCGAGCCGCTCAAGTGTGTGGGTAACGGCTGTTGGGATGAGCGTGATGGACTGTGGGAGGGTCAATTCAACGCAAGGGTAGTGCCGCCGTATTCTCTCAG
>SYHM01000085.1 GCA_005799205.1 Planctomycetia bacterium
ACAATCATCAAAGGTGTTGTAGAGCGGCACGGGAGCAACGCGAATCACACCTGGGTATCGAAAGTCGCACGCGATCCCACGGGGCAGCAATCCGTCATAGAGCGCACGCGCCATTGTGGTGCCTCCCGCCACTCGCAGCGACAGTTGACAGCCGCGCTCGTGGGTCGCCGGTGGAGTCAGTACTTCAATCGCATCATGGCCGAGTGTGCGCAGCGCGATCTCGATGAAACCACTCATCGCGCGCGACTTCGCTTGCAGTCGGTCCATTCCAGCACGGTGAAAGATGTCCAGGCTGGCCAGCAGCGGCGCAAGCGAGAGAATCGGTGGATTCGAAAGCTGCCACGCGTCGGCACCGGGTCCTGGATCGAACTGCGGCCCCATCTCGAATCGCGTCTGCGGATTCGTTCCCCACCACCCTTCAAGTCGTGGCGGCGGATCAGCATGATGTCGCTCGTGAACAAACGCGCCAGCGACGGCGCCAGGTCCGCTGTTGAGATACTTGTACGAGCACCAACACGCAAAGTCGGCATCCCACGAGTGCAGCGCCAGTGGAATGTTGCCGATGGCGTGCGCAAGGTCCCATCCGCACCGTGCCCCGACGCGGCGCGCGGCGCGGGTGATGCGCGCCATGTCGAGCACTTGTCCTGTGTAGTACTGCACCCCACCGAGAATCACCAGCGCGAGCGCATCGCCAGTGTGGTCGATCGTCGCTTCGATGTCCTCATTGCGCAACAACGCCTCGCCTTCGCGCGGAGCAACCTCAATCACATCGCGTGTGACATCACCGCCGACCAGTTGCACGAGCGAGTGCACGGCAAACCGATCACTCGGAAACGCTCCCCGTTCAATGATGATGCGCCGCCTCGTCTTCGTGGGGTGATAGAAGCTCAACAGAAGCAGATGCAGGTTCACAGTCAGCGAATTCATCGCGACAACCTCGCTCGCATGCGCACCAGTCAACTCGGCAAGACCAGTGCGAAACAACTCGTGATACCCCACCCACGGTCTGCGGCCGTGGACGTGCCCTTCAGCTCCAAGAGTCGCCCAATCGTCGAGCTCTTCGTTGACGCGCGCTCGCGCTGCGTGCGGCATGACGCCAAGAGAGTTTCCTACGAGGTAGGCAAGCGGCGATCCATGCGAATCGGTTGGAATCGCAAACTCGCTTCGAAACGGTGAGAGTGGATCGTGCGCGTCGCACCACTGCGCAAACGCGCGCGTTGGTTCGATGTCAGCGGCGGTGAGATCGAAAATGGTCTTCACAGTTGCTTGGGTCATGATGAGTAGTCGTGGAGTCCAAGAAATTCAATCGCAGTTCCAGCGAGAATGCGCGCACGCTCATGGTCGCTCAGCCACGATGCTCCACGCACGAGCGCGCCGGCAGGATTCTCTCCGAGTGGGAATGGATAGTCTGAACCCATCGCGATTCGATCGGCGCCAACGGTGCGCACAAGAAATCGAAGCGCCTCGTCGTCGTGCACGATGCTGTCGAAGAACAGTCGCGTGAGGTGATCGCGTGGTGGGGTAGCCGAGTGCGTCGCACAGAGATCGGGGCGAGCACGAAATCCATGTTCGATGCGACCGAGCGTGTACGGAAACGACCCTCCGCCATGCGCGAAACAAATCTTCAGGCGCGGGTGACGGTCGAGCACGCCCCCGAAGGCAAGCGCGCAGATCGCTCGCGCACTCTCGGCGGGCATTCCGACGAGCCATGGCATCCAGAACCGAGGAATCTCGCGACGACCGAACATTTCCCACGGGTGTACGAAAATCGCAGCGCCGAGCGCTTCGGCTGCGGCAAAGAAGTCGCTGAACGCCGCGTCATCAAGATCGCGCCCGTTGACATTTGTGCCGATCTGCACGCCTGGCATGCGAAGTTCGTGCATAGACCGTTCGAGTTCACGAACTGCACGCGCGCTGTCCTGCATCGGCACCGTCGCAAGCGCGACGAACCGGTCGGGAAAAGCGCGGACAACCGACGCAAGATGGTCATTGAGCAGTTGAGCTAGATCGTGCGCATGCTCAGCCTTCTGCCCATACGAAAACATCACTGGAACGGTCGAGAGCACCTGCATGTCGACATCCGCCGCGTCGCACTCGATCATCCGGCGTGCGGGATCCCAGCAGTTCGACTCGATTTCACGAAAGAGCTCTCCGTCGATCAGCATCTTCGCGCGGCAGTGCGCGCAGTGCTCGAGTGCAACCCATCCTCCGCAGCCGTAGCGCTCACGCAGATCGGGCCACCGCTCAGGCAGCATGTGGGTATGAAGGTCGACAGTGCGCAGTGGGCGCATGACCCAATCGTAGCGATGGCACTCAGGCAGGCGGCAGCGGTACCCTCGATCGAAGATGAATCGCTGGATCCCACGACTCGTGCTGTGCGTCGCACTCGCGATTCTGTGGGCTGGAGCAGGCGATCACGACTTGCACACTCCCGACGAAGGCAGGTACGCGAGTGTGAGCGCGGTGATGGCTGATGGCGGCTCATGGATCGTTCCGCAGTTTCGCGGGCATGAACATCTCACAAAGCCGCCGTTGACCTACTGGTTGCAGGCGATCAGCTTGCGCGTCGTTGGGCACAGTGAGTGGGCTGTTCGCCTGCCTTCATTGGTCGCGCAGAGCCTCACGATGCTGTTGCTCTATTGGTTCGCGCGCCGCGTTCGTGGAACCACAACCGCGGTGTTGGCCACTGGTCTCTATAGCGTCATGATCGGCCCGGTCTTTCTTGGCCGGTTTGCAACAACCGACGCACTCTTGAACTGCTTCTGGTTCTGCGGACTAACCACGGGGTATCTCGCCATCGAGACACGCAGCGCGCGATTCGCGGCACTTCACTGGATCGCCTTCGCACTGGCCGCACTGACCAAGGGACCACTCGCAGCTGCGCCTTCTCTCATTATCACCGTGTGGGTCGTGCTCGCATCGATTGGTCGATCAACCGATAGTCCGAGAGCCCCCAAAGACCTCGCACGACTTCGCCCGTTGATCGGCTTGCCACTCGCGCTCGCTCCGATCGCGATCGTCGGATATCTCATCTGGAAGGCGCATCCAGAGGTTCTCGAGACGCTGCGCATGCAAACCGTTGGTCGCATGAGCGGTGAGACCGGGCCCGGTGAACCGTGGTGGTTCTACTTGCCGACATTTCTTGTCTCGTTCTTTCCAGCAACGGTGATGCTGACGCTGCCATGGTTCAACATGGGATGGCGCGACGCCTTGCGCACGTTCGTGAAGGGCGATCTGAATGCGCTCCTGCTCATCGCAGTTGTCGCACCACTTGGCTTCTTCAGTCTCTCACAGGGCAAGATGTTGACGTACTTGAACCCGATCGGCGCGCCACTCGCGCTACTGGTCGCGTTCATGCTCAGCCGTTGGACCGATGGTCGCGCTGATGCACGCACCCCAGATGTGCGTCGCTCACTGCTCGTCGCATTCGCGTGCATATTCGCAGTGATGAGCGCGCTCGCATGGTTTGCGGCAGGCGGCACGACATGGGTTGTCGATGTGCTTCCGTTTGGAGTTCCTGTCGTCGCGGCACTCGCGGCGGTCGTTCTCTGGAAGCGCGGGGCCCGAGCGCGTCAATTCGCTCTTGCAACCCTCTGGGCCGGCGCGGCGATCTTTCTTGTGACGATCTTTCATCTCGAGTCGCGCGTGCTCACGGTGGCTGGTGCGCGCGCGGCATTGACGATCGCCAACAGCGATTCGCACACGGGCGCGCAAGGTCAACGGATTGTGCTCATTGGCTTTCGATCACCACCGCTCGACTTCTATCTCAGTCGTGTGGTTCCAACTGCGTATTCGATCGAAGACCTTTTCAACGCACGAGAGCCTGGATTGTCCCCAACTCCACAGCGCGGATCGGTGCTGATGATGACAGAGTCGCAGTGGGAGTGGACTCAAAGTGCCTACCCCTCGCTTGCGGCCAGGGTCGTCGAGTCTGGAATGTGGTGGCGGTGGTTCGATCATCCGACCGTCGTGCTGCGCGTGAGAGAGGACTTCCCAGCAAAACTCCCACCGCGCGAGAAGTCAGCGATGACGACTGCGCCCCCTCCACGGCGAAGTGTCTTCACATATGGCGCACTCGGGAAGGTGCAGCACGGACCGCGTCACGCGCAGGCGCCGTGACTCACTTCGTGCGCAGCGCAGCCTTCGGAACGCGCGTCCCACACGCCTTACAAGTGCTGAGCATTGGATCGGCCCAGAACGCTTCCATTTCCTGCCGAAAGTGCTTCACGATGTCGGCGCAGGCAAACTCTTTGTCGTACACGAGCGCGTCACACTGTTCGCAGTAGAAGATCATGTGTTCGGTTTCATGAGGTGGACGCCGCCGCTCGACGACGAGTCCCAGCGTGTTGGGTCCGCGCTGCGGGCGATGTGGGACTCCCCCAGGGATGAACATCGCCTCGCCTTCTCGCAGCACGATGTCGCGGATGCCGTGCGCGTCTCGCACGCGCACTGAGACATCGCCCTTGAGTTGCATGAAGTACTCCTCTGAGTTTGTCATGTGGTAGTCGTTGCGCGCATTAGGGCCAGCGATGAGCATGACGAAGAAGTCCTGCCCACTAAAGAGGTACTTGTTCGACACAGGCGGCACCATCAGATGGCGGTTTTCGTCGACCCACGCCGAGAGATTGACAGCGTTCGCAACGCCGCCGATGCCATCCCACCCCGTCGGATCACCCAGCGCGTCTCGTGCGGGATGCGGCGGCGCAACGACAGCGGTTGGGTTGAGTGTGGTCATGAGTGAAAGCGTATCGCACCATCTACTCTGCACCAATGCCTGCACCACACGCGCACTGGTCGATTCATCCAGCGCGCGCGCGTCCACTCGCGGCAGCGTTCGCGCTCTGCGCGGTCGCAGCGATCGGCACGCTCGTATCGCAACTCGCAGGCGAGTGGTTTTTCGGGGCACTGTCGAGCCTCGTGCTGTTTCTTTCACTTTCGAGGTTTTTCCTTCCGACACGATTTTGCATCGACGAGTCTGGCGCGCACGTCATCTACCCGCTTTCACGCGCAGCCCTGCTCTGGAGCGACGTCGGATCGATCAAGTGGAGCGCGTCGCGCGCATTGATCGCACGCAGCCACTCGCGGCGTGACCGCAATAGCGGCCTCGCGTTCGATTTCTCGACGCTTTCGGTTGAAGAGCGAACGAAACTTCGCACCTTTGTTGAGTCTCGCACCAGTGCACGGGTGTGGTGGTGAGTGAATCCCAGTCAACATTCTGGCAGCGCGCACGCGCCGCAGCGAAGCGCGCATTTCATGTCGAACCGCCAGGCCCGGCGCGACCCACCGCCAGCGAGGCTGAACTCGTTGAGCGTGTTGCTCAGCAAATTGTCGCACGTCGGATGGCGCAGCCCGCGCTCTTGTTTCTTGAATCGAGTCGGCCACTCGCAGGCGTCGGCGCGGCGGCAATGCACTTCCTTCAGCCATTCATTGCGGTGGTGATGAAGCCCGAACTGTGGTCAACACTCGCGGCCTTTCTTGAACGCGCTGGATCGATTGAGTACCT
>SYHM01000086.1 GCA_005799205.1 Planctomycetia bacterium
CATCGCGCGCAAGGCGTCGAGTTCGCTCGCGAAGGCGAAGGTGGTGCCGATCCACCCGTAGTACAGCGGCTTCTTGCCAACGCGATCACGAATGAGATGCAGCGTGTTGGCGGTGAGATCACACACGGCGAACGCAAACATCCCGTCGAACCGCTTCGTGGCGGCAATCACTCCCCATGCCTCGAACGCGCAGAGCATCACCTCAGTGTCACTGCGGCCGCGCCACGGCGCCGCACCGCAGCGTGTCAATTCGTCGCGAAGCGCAGGAGCGTTATAGATCTCGCCATTGAAGACGAGCATGAAGCGACCCGACACACTCGCCATTGGCTGATGCCCCGCGAGCGATCGCTCGATGATCGAGAGTCGACGGTGAGAGAATCCGACACGTCGCGTTTCATCCCACCAAAGCCCAGAATCGTCGGGACCGCGATGCGCGAGTTGCGCGCCCATCAGTCGAAGGGACACCCGCGGATCACAGGGGCGATGACCTCGGTCGACGAATCCCGCGATGCCGCACATGCTTGAAGCATACGAGTTGGATCTACCGTGACCCGATACGATTAGTTCATGCACATCACATCGATTCGCGCGGCGCTTCTTACGTTCTCGCTTCTCGCCCTCGCTGCGTGCGGAGTGTCAGATGAATTGCCAGTCGCTGCGGTGAGTTCAAGAACGGCGGCTGTGCTGCGCGTCTCAACGACTGGGTTCAGCAGCGAGTCGCTGCGACAATCGACCGCTTCATTCACCGCGCGGCTCGCGAAGTCCTCGATTCCTCAGCTTGCCGCGGGGGCAGACGCTCTCACTCAACAATCGTCTGACCTCGATCCTGCGACGAATGACGACATGAAGCAGCTTGATGACTCGATGTCGTCGCTGCGGGCGATCGGCGCGAAAGCGATCTGTTTGATCGCGGATGACTCAGCCATGGGTTCGATGCCCGACTCGTACTCCGCGCAATCACTCGCTCAGCCTGGCGTGATGATTCTCGTGCAAACGACAAGCACGGGTTCTGCTGACGACGTCCAGGCCGTCATTTCGAAGCTTTTCGAGAGCAGTGTCGTTGTTGAGCATCTAGGCAAGGGTTGGTATTGGATCAAGGCGCAGCCAACCCAGACGCTTCCAAGTGTTCCTGATCTTGTCGGCGCGCAGCAACTGCAAAGCGCTCTCACGGCTCTGCCGCCTGCGACGATTGCGTTCGCGATGCGCGTCACGCCAGAGGTGAAGACCGCATGCGAACAGGCGTTCGAAGCGGACGACTCTGGCATGATGATGTTTTTTGGATCGCTCGTCGAACCACTTCGAGACCTCACGGCGCTTTCAGGCACCGTCGAGTTCGGACCGAAGCCCACCGTACGCGCCGCCATGAGATTTGGAAAGAACGAATCGGCTGCGGCATTCAATAGCGCGTGGGCGACGACGACGAAGAGCGTCTTTTCGATGGTTGGGATGATGGCTGCAGGTGGAGGCAAGAAGGGTGAGCCGAAAGTCGATCCAAAGACTTTCAGCAACATGGCAACAGCGCTCGCAATGACGCAGAACGAGTCGACACTCATGATGACGCTCGACGACGGGGCGTGGGCGAAGCTGATTCCCTAGACGTAGTTAAGGTTCGCCGAGTGCGCGGGCTCTGGCGAGGTACGTCTCGTGATTCGCGCGCATTTCGGCAAGCGAATCACCTGCGAACTTCTCGCACAGCACACGCGCGATTTCAAACGCCACCACACTTTGCATCACAACGCTTGCTGCCGCGATGGCGCTGATGTCTGATCGCTCGTACTGGCTTTGGGTCGCCTCATGCGTGCGAAGGTCAACGCTCGGCATCCCACGCAAGAGAGTTGAGATCGGCTTCATCGCTCCGCGCACAACGATCGGCATGCCGTTAGACATTCCCCCTTCGATTCCTCCAGCGTTGTTCGTTGGACGGATAAATCCGAGTGAGCTTTCGCCGCGCTTCGCCCCATCGAAACAGATCGGGTCGTGCACTTGACTTCCAGTGCGTCGCGCAACGTCCATGCCGAGGCCGATCTCGACCCCCTTGAATGCCTGAATTCCCATCACCGCGGCCGCCAACCGCGCGTCGAGACGAAGATCTCCGCTCGCGCACGATCCGAGCCCTGGCACCACTCCAAAGACATGCACTTCACAGATGCCTCCAACGGTGTCTTTGTCGATCTTCGCTTGGTGGATCGACGCGACAATCGATTCGGTGGCGCAGGTGTCTGGGCAATAGACCTCGCTCGCGTCGCGCGCAACGCGTAGTTGTTCGAGGCTTTCGCGCGTGATGACGACCGTGCTCGTCGTGTCTAGCGATGCGCGCACGAATCCAAAGCACTCGATGCCGAACTCGCGAGTCAGACACTGCGCGACCGCGCCAGCGGCGGTGCGCGACGCGGTTTCGCGTGCGCTTGCCCGCTCGAGCGTTGCGCGGCAATCTGTCGTGAGCCACTTGATGCTGCCCGCGAGATCTGCATGGCCAGGGCGGGGCCGAAAGACTGGCGGAGACTTCTCGGGGTCATCGAGCCTCGAATCTGCGTTGGCGATCTGAATCGCCAGAGGTGATCCAATGGAGTGTCCTGCGCGCACTCCAGCGAGAAACTGCGCGCGGTCAGATTCGATTCGCTGCCTCGCCCCGCGACCATAGCCACCTTGACGGCGATGCAATTCGCCATCGATGAAGGCGACGTCGATCGGCACACCACTTGGCATCCCCTCGATGAGCGCGATGAGAGCAGGCCCATGCGATTCGCCAGCGGTTCGGTAGGTCAGTTGGGCCATGAGTGCGATGCTAGAGAGCAGTTGTGGGCGGCGAGCCCGTCCAGAGCTCGAACTGTCTGCGGGCCTGTGCGGTGAACATCGCCGACCCGCCGATGCACCGAGCCCCTCGCTGCGCTGCGTACTTCAGCAGTGGCGTCTGCTCTGGGGTGTAGACGGCGTCAAAGACCACGGTCGACTCATGAATCGCAACCCCCGATGGAAGTGGGTTCTCATCGGGAGCCTCGCCCCCGTGCATGCCTGCGCTCGTGCAATTGACGATGACATCGAAGGCGCTCTTCGCGAGCGACGAGAGAGAGACCGCATGCACGTCGAGTCCGGCGTGCCCTCCGTGAGGCTGCGCGAATTCGTCGGCGATGCGCTTCGCGCGCGACGCAGTTCGATTTGCGATAACCACCGACGCGCCGATGCTC
>SYHM01000087.1 GCA_005799205.1 Planctomycetia bacterium
CATTGGCTGACTGCCGAGTCGCTCGCCCGCGTCATTTGCACTCGCCCTTGGCTTGAAGTGCAACCAGAGGTGCGCGCGGCGCTTCTCGTGAGCATCACGCAGATTCTCTTCATGCCTGGCGAGCCCGACCACGCTGTCGTCAATGACGCTGTGAATTGGACACGTGGGAGGCTGCAAGCGGGTGCAGGCGGGTTCGTGAATGCACTTCTTCGCAAGATGATCGCTCTTCGCGGCGCGGTCCACACGGCGACAGAACAGTTTCCATGGTGGCAACATGGTGATGCAATTCCACTGCCCGATGGCTCCGTTCAGCGATTGGCCGATGCGATTCTGCCCGCCGATCCTCTGGCGAGACTCGCTGCGCAGACGAGTCACCCGCAGGCGCTCATCGCGCGGTGGGCCTCGACGCGCGGCATGGATGCCGCCCGAGCACTTGCAGCACATTCACTTTTGCAGATGCCGCTCGTGATTCACTCCGCCGCAGGTCGGTCGATTGCACAGGACGGCGAACTCAACACTCATTGCGTCAATCACAGTCATGATGGATTCATGGTCTGGACGAGCTCGACGTCGGAGCTCGCGCGCACACTCGAAGCAAATCCGGACATCATTGTGCAGGACGCGGCGAGCGCGCGGGCAGTCGCTTCAACCCACAATCTCGCTCCCAAGCGAATACTCGACGCGTGCGCGGGGCGTGGAACGAAGGCAGTGCAATGTGCGCTTCGCCATCCCACCGCAGAAGTGTGGGCGACCGATCCAGATGCGCAACGACTCGCAGCGCTTCGCGAGCGTGCAAAGCCCATTGCGAATCTGCGCGTGGTCGAGTTAGCCGAACTAGGTCGACTGCCGAACTATTTCGACCTCGTGTTGCTTGACGTGCCCTGCTCGAACACGGGCGTACTCGCGCGGCGGCTTGAGGCGCGCTACCGATTCACTGAGCGAAACCTCGATGAACTGACCCGCCTACAGCGCGGGATCGCCGATCATCACCGAGGTCTTTGCGTAAAGGGCGGAACCATTCTCTACAGCACATGCAGCCTCGACCGCGCTGAGAATCAAGATCAAGTGCGCTGGCTTGCCAAACAAACGGGCGGGCGACTTGTGCGCGATGAAGAGTGGCTTCCACGCGGATCGCCAGGGAGTCCGCCGAGCGATCGAACAGACGGGTCCTATCACGCCTGCATCGCGCTGCCGTAGCAGCAGCCGCTAGCATTAGCGCATGATGACGACTCGTCCACCCGACTTTGGCGCTGACTCACAGCACGCCTTGCACGCAACGGCGACTTCAACCCGCTGGCCCAAGAACCTTGGTGTCGTTGCAGTCATTGCGGGTGCCGCGAGCGCGCTCGGTGGACTCTGCGGCGCGCTCTCGCCACTCTTCATGGGGGCGGTCGAAGGGTTCGTTGCCAAAGGCGCCTCGGCGGCGGCCTCGAAGGGTGGTCCTGACCCGATGATCACGTTTGAGGTGACCCGAGAGTTTCGCGCGGTCATCATCAGCAGTAGTGTGTTGGCGATCCTGATCGCAGGGCTGCTGCTGTGGGGTGGAATCACCCTCATCAAACGCAACCGAGCATGCAGGCAACTGATTCTCTACTGGGCGGCACTAAAGATTGTTCATTCGCTCGCTGGTGGCTTCGTCGGTTTTGCCATGCAGGCACGGATCAACTCACGCACTCCCGGAGCAGTTGACGGCCCAGGCGGCGACGTTTTCGCCACGATTCAGCCGATCATGCAGGTGCTTGGCATCATGTGGGCGTGCGCGCTCGCGGTCTTCATGCTCGTGTGGTTCAGCCGAGCGAAGATCAAGAGTGAAGTCGCTACGTGGTCGTGAGCGAGTTCACCGCTCTGCAAGTGCACGATCGGCACTGAGCAATTCGTCGTACAGCACGTCCGCCGTCGGCGCAAGACACGCGCGCTCTCGCGTTGCGATGTTTGAGAAGATGCGGCTCATGCGGTGCAGCACCTGAATGTGTTCGGTGATTTTCTCGGGTGGTGAGGCCAGCAACACGATCAGGCGCACGGGCCGCTTGTCGATCGCCTCGAATTCCATCGGTAGTGCTGGGCGCCCGATCGCGATCGCCGGCCGAAGGACCCCTGCGCACTTTCCGTGTGGAATCGCAAGTCCCTCGCCGATCCCAGTCGATCGCTGCTGTTCGCGATCCCACACCGACTTCTTCAGAAGCGCCGGATCGCCCACCGCACCAGTTGCTGCAAGCGTGTCGACAAGTTCTTCAAGTGCGCCGCGGCGATCGGTCGCCAGAAGTGGCACGCGAATAGCAGAGGGACTGAGAATGTCGGCGAGCGAGAGAGACATTGGTTGAACGCGAAGCGCCGAAGGATAACCAACTAGTCGTGTTGTCGTTGGTGTTGCGCTGCGCTTCGGATGCGGCCCGCCTGCGCTGCGGCCCGCTCAACCCCAGGCTCATCTCCGAGTGCGCGATAGGCCTCGGCAAGGAGGTCGTGAAGCGTCGCTTCGCTCGGTGCAATCTCGATGGCTGTGGTGAGCGTGGCGAGCGCATCTTTGGGACGCTCGAGTCGAATCTGACCCATTGCGATCGCCCCCATTGCGAATGCGTTGGTTGGATCACTCTCGAGCGACTTGCGAGTCAAGCTGATCCCCTCGTGCACATCCTGCACATTTCCCCGCTCGATGAGCAGCATCGAGAGCCTGCGGGTTGGAAGTGTCGACTCTGTTGATCGCGCCGCGGCCTCACGCGCGATCGTGATCGCATCGGCGATGCGATCCTCGTGAATCAACCACGTCACATGCTCGTCTGCGAGGGCGATCCAGTTGGGGTTCGCGGCCTCAACCACTCGAAAGAACTGGTCTGACTCTGCGTCGAGTGAGAGCGCGCGGTTGATCCGTCCAAGAATGATTGCGGTTGTCTCTTGGGGGTTGCGATCCCATGCATCGATGAGAATCTGCTTGCTCTGTGGAAGTTCATTGACAACAGCGTGCAACCACGCGAGTCGATAGTCGATCGCATCGCGGCTGGCAGTCGAGAGGGCAATTCCACCCGCTCCAAGTGGACGCGCGTGTTCGTACCACCAGAGCGCGCTCCGCGCGGCCTCTTGCACTTCGGCCGACGGGCGGACGCGGTCCTTTCCAAAGACGAGCGACTCGGGCATCTGCACCAGAAGGTCATTTCGAAATGCGCGCCACGCCATGAAGTTGACCGCGAGGTTGTCTGCGAGCGCGCATGCGATGAGTGCCGTGCATGCGACGAAAAGAATTCCCGCACGCTGAATGCGCCCCTGCTTGACGAGATTCGTCTTGTGAAACCCCGTTGGCACGCGGCTCATGATCTGGATCGACTTCCATCCCATGAATGCGAAGCATGCTGCAATGCCCGATGCGAAGAGCAGTGGCACTGTGAGCTTCGCGACACTCTCACCAAACGGAAAGTAGACCGAGTAGAACGCGAAGAGCGCCAGCGAGAGAATGGTGCATTCGGCTCGCCACGAGAGACTCGAATGCGCCGCCGCGTCGGCGCGCACTGGTGCCTCAGCAAGCACTGGCAGACTGACTGCGGGCTTGCCGAATCCGAAGTACAGCGCGTCCTTCGGGCAGACTGAGACGCAGTCGAGGCACTTCATGCACCCTGAGTTCACGACCATCTTGAACTGCGCGACTTCCTCGTGCACGCGCACGTTTGACGTGCACACCGCCGTGCAGTGACCGCACCCTTCGCAGGCATCGGTGACACGAATGCGGCCGATGGCGAGTTCGTCGACTGGCGCGAACACACCACCGTAGGGGCAGGCGTAGGTGCAATACCCCTTCTGCCCAAGAAACCAGACCGTTGCGAAGCCGCAGACGAGAAGAAACGGAATCGACATCGCGATTCCCGGCATGGTCGACCAGAACTCCTTCGTCGTGAGCTTCCATGAGAGCGTCACTGGAATCAGGTCGGGTTGCACGAGCGGCGCGAGCGCGAATCGGTACACCACGGGCCACATGAACATGTAAAAGGCGAGCGCCAGTGGAATCCACATGAGCAATCGCGCGCGAAACGGTCTTGGATGAATACCCACGCGACGAAGCAGCACCGTGCAGAAGTCCTGCAACATGACGATGTGGCATCCCCACCCGCAGAACCACCTGCCAAGCACAGCAGTCGAGAGGATCGCCAAGGTGAAGAAGATGAACCCGACGGTGATCACGCCGTGCTTGAGCGTTTCCATCGACTCGCTTGGTTCGACTGGCGCGAGAGTCGCTCCCATCGCGAGCCATTGAATAAGATGCGCGATCATGAGCACTTGCACGATGATCAGAATCGTGAACCTCCGAGCAGTCATACGCGATTGCCTGATCGGCTGACTCGCGCTCGTAGCGCATGAACGGGCAGAGTCAATCTGCTTCAGCTGCACTCGAGGTTCTCTCATCGCAATGCGATGGTAGGCAATGCATGCTGCCTGCCTTCTATACTCTTCGCTTCACACATGGCGCGCGATTACTACGAGGTCTTGGGAGTTGCGCGCACTGCAACCGCTGATGAGATTCGTCGCGCGCACCGCAAGCTCGCCAAGGAACTGCACCCAGACAAGAACAAGGCTGCCGATGCCCAGAAAAAGTTTGCCGAGGTGCAAGAGGCGTATGACACACTGTCGGATGCCACAAAGCGCAGCCAATATGACCAGTTCGGCCAGGTCGGTCCCGGGTCGAATCCATTTGCGGGAGGTCGCCAGCCTCAGGGTGGCGCCGCGTGGCAGAACGTGAGGCAGGAAGACCTCGAAGAGATGCTCGGAGGCCTCGGTGGAATAGGCGACTTCTTTCGCACTGGCGGTGGCGGAGGTGCGCGCGGCGGACGAGCGGCTGCTCATGCGGGATCAGACGCTGAGATTGAAGTGCCAGTCGACTTCATGACTGCAGCCATCGGCGGCACCCGCAGCGTGTCGATTCGCGATGCGCATGGCAAGAGC
>SYHM01000088.1 GCA_005799205.1 Planctomycetia bacterium
AAGGGCCAGAGCAGTCGCCATCGAAAGTGGCCTGCGCGAGCGAACGCCATCGTCGCGAGCGTTGCAACGAGCACATTGAGGATTAGTGCCGATGGACGCATGACCGCCGAGCTGACACCAAGCAGTGCCATCGCCGCGAGATATCCCGATGCCCCACCGTGCCCGACGCTCGCATAGAGCGCTGCCATTGCGCCGATGAGTGCAACGAGAACGACGAGTTCGGATCCAGTCACGCGGTCGCCTTCTCGACTGAGACGATCAGCGACTTCGATGTCGGGGTGTGACTCGACTCTGCGACGCTGTCGATCGGAATGAGCACATTCGTTTCTGGGAAGTAGCTCGCAATGCACCCCCGAGGAATCTCGTACGCAACGAGACGAAAGTTTTTTGCACGACGCTGCTGTCCGTTGTGATGACTGATGAGGTCGATTGGATCGCCTGGCGCGAATCCACGCGCTGCGATGTCTTGCGCGTTCATGAAGACGACGCGGCGTCCCTGATGAATGCCGCGATAGCGATCATTGAGTCCATAGATTGTGGTGTTGTATTGATCGTGTGAACGAATCGTGGTGAGGATGAACTGCTCCTGTCGCACCTGAAGCCGCGGAAGCGAATGCACGGTGAACTGAGCCTTCATGGTCGCAGTAGGAAAGACCCGCTGATCACGCACGAGATTGGGCAGCACGAACCCGTTGCGCTCTCGAACCCGTACGTTGAAATCGTCGAACCCAGGGACAACGCGGGCGATCCGCTCGCGAATGCGGTCGTAGTTTCCGACCATCACGCTCCAGTCGACCCCGAGCGCCGCATGCGCAAGTGCTGCGACGATCGCGGGCTCGCTTCGAAGGTGCTCTGATGCAGGGTCAAGGCGCCCCTGCGATGAGTGCACAACCCCCATTGAGTTCTCGACGCTCACGAACTGCGCTCCGCTCGACTGCATGTCCCGCTCAGTTCGACCGAGGCATGGCAAGATGAGCGCTCGTAATCCTGTGACGAGATGCGAGCGATTCAGCTTCGTGGACACCTGCACAGTCAATCCACAGCATCTGAGAGCCTGTGCTGTGTAAGCGGTGTCTGGCGCTGCACTCACCAGGTTTCCTCCGAGTGCGATGAACACCTTGACCTTTCCGGCATGCATCGCTTCGATCGCCTCGACGGTGTTGAACCCCGGAGCGCATGGCGCATCGAACCCAAACTCGGCTGAAAGGCTTCGCACAAACTCGAGCGAAGGCCGCTCGCAGATTCCCATCGTGCGATCCCCCTGCACGTTGCTGTGACCGCGCACGGGACACGCGCCCGCGCCCGCTCGGCCAAAGTGTCCTCCGAGAAGCAGCAGGTTGATGATCTCTTGAATGTTCGCGACGGCATTCCGATGCTGCGTGAGACCCATCGCCCAGCAGCAGATCATTGCCTTGCTGCTTCCAATGACCGACGCTGCGTCGCGCATCTGCAACTGCGTGATGCCCGATCCCTCAACGAGGTCACCCCACGACGTCGCCTCGAGGTTGGCGCGCAGCGCATCAAACCCTTCGGTGTGCCTCTTGATGAACTCGGAGTCCACTCGAAGTTCTGGACTTTCGAGCCATGCTTTCTGGATTCCCTTCAGGAGTGCCACATCTCCGTTGATTCGCACTGGCAGATGCAGGCTTGCGATTGGGGTGCCCGAACCGAACAGCCCACGCAGTTCCTGCGGGTGTCGAAAGCGCTTCAATCCTGTCTCTTCAAGTGGATTGACACTGATGATCGCGCATCCCCGCCGCGCGGCCTCCTGCAGAGTTCGCAGCATCCTCGGATGATTTGTTCCGGGATTCTGACCGATCACCACAATGCAATCCGCGGCGTCAAAGTCTTTGAGCGAGACGGTTCCCTTGCCCGTGCCGATTGCCTGCGTCATGGCGATTCCACTCGACTCATGACACATGTTCGAACAATCTGGCAGGTTGTTGGTGCCCAGTTTTCGTGCGAAGAGTTGGTAAAGGAACGCGGCCTCGTTGCTCGTTCGTCCAGACGTGTAGAAGACCGCCTCATTCGCAGACGCGAGCGCTTTCAGTTCGCGACCGATGAGCGTAAACGCGTCGGTCCACGAGATCGGCTCATAGTGTCGAGCGCCAGCGCTCAGCAACATTGGTGTTGTCAATCGACCCTGCTGCCCGAGCCACAGATCCGACTTCATCGACAGCTCCTCAACCGAATGACGCGCAAAAAACTCAGGAGTGATGCGGGCTCGAGTCCCCTCCTCGGCGACTGCCTTCGCGCCGTTCTCGCAAAATTCAGCGACGCTTCGACGATCGTCAGGATCGGGCCACGCGCAACCTGGACAGTCAAATCCCGTGGCTTGATTGACTTCGAGTAATGCCGAGACCGCGCGTGCGATTCCCATCTGCTCTACCGATGCCGTCAGTCCAACACGCACGGCCTCGGGACCGCCAGCACTTGCTTCGGACGGTCCAACCCGCAACTGTTCGTCGAGCACTTCCGGGCTCACACATGCAGGGATCTGTTGTTCTCGATCGCGCACATTCGTCATGATCAACTCGCCGCGACTGCCTCGGCCACCATGTCCATGACGCGCCAATCGCCGTGATAGACATTGAATCTGTCATCGCGCACGAACCCGATGAGGGTCATCTCGAATCGTGCTGCGAGTTCAACTGCAAGTGTTGACGGGGCGCCCACGGCCACGACTACCGGAATGCGTGCGACCAACGCCTTCTGAACGAGTTCGAAACTCGCTCGGCCACTGAGAAAGAGCACATCACCTGCGGATGGACTCCTGCACGCAAGGAACTCGCTCCCAAGCACCTTGTCGACTGCATTGTGGCGACCGACATCCTCGCGCAACGCGATGAGCTCACCGCACCGATCGAAGAGCGCGGCAGCGTGCAAGCCGCCAGTTTGATTGAAAGTCGACTGGTGAGCACGCACTCGGTCGTGAAGGCATCGGATCAGCTCACGCGGGATGACCAATGCAGTGCGTGGCATCGGACGCAGGCCTTGCACTTCGAGCGCATCCAGCGTTCGCTTGCCGCACACACCGCAGCTTGAAGCGGCATACACCAGCCGCTCGAGCCGAGACCAGTCGACGCGCACCGAATCGGCGAGGACAACCCGCACTCTGTTTGCCCCCTGATGGGCGCCCGCATCGGCCCCACACGGCTTGATCGAGAGGAGGTCGCTTGTAGAGCGAATGACCCCCTCAGTCAAGAGAAATCCTGCAGCGAGCTCACCGTCATGGCCAGGAGTCCTCATCGTGATGGCAATGCTCTTCGTCGTTCGCACTGCTCCATCGAGTGCTTCAACCCGAATCTCAAGCGGCTCCTCAATCGCGAGATGGTCCTTCAGCGAACAACTGCCAGACTCGGACACGCGCGTCATCGACACCTGCACGCTACGTGCGATCGGGTCACAGGACGTGGGGTGAGTCATGCTCTTGCAAGCGCGCGTGACGCCCCGAGAAACAAGAGAGCGCTGGCGACGAACAACACGACGAAGACTGCGTTCACACCAAGAATGGCGAGCACTTCGATCGTGAGTGGCGGCTTCCAGATCAGAAGTGCAACGAGAGGTACCAACGCTTGCGCGATTGCCATTGCGAAGAGCACGCGTGCCATCCCTAGGGGCTGCAATCGCACGATGGTGACGCCAACGAGTCCGAGCGCGACCACGCCGAAGTACATGAGGTTGGCTGGATTGTCTTCGCTTCCGATGATTCCCACCGCGAGATTCACCCACATGAGCAAGAGCGACGCAATCACCGCGATGCCGACTGCGAATCGGTAGGCAAATGTGCCAGCCCGTCTCGTGAAGAGCTTGTAGGCCAGCGCCGTGCCGGCGAGCAGCAGCCACGCAACGATGAAGTCATCCACACTCCAATTCACTTCGTCAGTGAATTGCATCGCCACGAGCGGGATCACGAGCGGAACTGCCGCCCACAGCACAGTCGAGAAGAAAGGCGAGAGCAACGGCCAGAGCAGCAGGAGTGGTTTCGGAACTCGCTTCACGGCAACTCGCGGATGACTTTCAATGGACCTGATCGGGCTCGAACCGACGACCTCTTCCATGCCATGGAAGCGCTCTCCCAATTGAGCTACAGGCCCTGCGAAATCTAGCGTAGCAGATGCTGGATCACATCGCCGAGTCGATTGCGCCCGCGAGGATGCTCTTAGAAACCAATCCAACCATCTTCTTGTGGACCTGGCCATTCTTCATCACAAGAATCGTCGGGATCGACTGGATGCCAAACTTGAGCGCCACTTCGCGGCTGTTGTCGACATTCACTTTGCCGATTTTTGCTTTCCCTTGATAGTCGTTCGCGAGTTCATCGATCGCTGGCCCGAGGGCGCGACAAGGTCCACACCACTCAGCCCAAAAGTCGACGAGCACTGGAACCTTCGATTCCATCACATCGGTCTGAAAGTTTCCATCCGTGAATTCGAGCGTGTTCGCAGCGGCCATGAGTGTCTCCTGAAGTATTGAAAAGAAAGTGAGGGGAAATAGTATCAACGCGATTGCGCGACAGCGCATGCGATTTCACTTGGTTTTTCAAGCGCTATCACCCTGTGAGCGCAGCGCCTCCCGGTGGCGCGCCGCATCATGCGCGCGAACCACCGCCACGCCACTGCGCGACATCGCGAGGGCCACCGTCACACTTGCTGCGTCGCGACCGCGAGGATCACTCTCACCCGTCAACGCGCCGAGAAATGACTTGCGACTTGCCGAAACAACTACTGGATATCCGAGCGCGACGACTTCGCTCATGCGCTCGACGAGGGCGACGTTCTGAGCGACGCTCTTGCCAAACCCAAGCCCCGGATCGATCGCGATCGATTCGCGCGCGATCCCAGCGCTCTGCGCGAGTTCGGCGCGCGCGGACAACCAAGCGCAGACATGAGCGACCACGTCGCCGCCCGATGACTCATACCGTGGAGGTTGGCGATACTGGTCGCTGTATGAATCCTCGCTTGGCGCGCAGAGCCTGTGCATGAGCACATAGCCGCACCCGCGAGCGGCGATAAGTGGCCAGAGTGCAGCATCGTCTGCCCCGGCACTGACATCGTTCACGATCGTTGCGCCCGCATCGAGTGCAGCCCGCGCGACCTCGGCGCGCGTTGTGTCGATTGAGAGGATCGCCGTTGCGTGCGCACGTGCGAGGCGCTCGGTCACGGGGCGGGTTCTCGCGATCTGCTCATCGCACGGCACAGACGTTGACCCCGGTCGGGTGCTCTCTCCCCCGATATCAATGATGTCCGCGCCGCTGGCGAGAGCCGATTCGGCGTACGTGCAGGCGCCTTCGGGATCATTGTGCGCTCCCCCATCCGAGAATGAGTCGGGGGTGCAATTGAGGATCGCCATCACAAGTGGGTTTCGCACGGCGATCTGCACCGTGCGAGCGTGCGACAGGCGCCACACGATGGGCGCTCTCATTCTGCTGCAGGCTCAATCTTAATGTCTGACCAGTCACCTAAGAGGGCGCTGACGACCTGTTCGTACAGAGCTGAGAGCGTCGCGGTCGGAATCATGACGCCAAGCTCGCACGCGCGCGGATCAACCCGTAGCGCGAACGCGACTGGAGCGCTCTTGGCCGCGATCGTTGGCAACTGCATCGATCCGCCACCGAAGGTAGAGGCGAGTTGGCGCACGACTTTGAGGATCTGCCCAGCAGAAACGAAGAGTTCACACTGCGCTCCAGGAACAAGCCATGGCCGCATCGACACGAGCACGCTCTCATCTTTGAGCGACTCCCCCCCTGTAGCCGCGGCAAGCGCGCGAGCAAGCACATCTGGTCGCTGACTGAAGGTCACGACGACTGCGTCGGGTAGCACTTTGACGAAGCCGTGCATGCCGCGACCTCCAAAAAACGCCTGGCGCATCAGTTGCTGCATCGCAACCCCGCTGAGATCTTCTCCAGGCGCTTCACTTGGACCAAGCGGAGTCTCTTTGAGTTCGAATGCGTCGACAACCGTTCCATCCTTGAGCGTGCGACCATCTTCCCATGCTGGCTCACGTCGTACTCCGCCACTGTTCCCTGCTTGCAAGAGAAGTGACGACTTGAACAGATCGCGAATCGCCATCGGCTGCGAGGTCTCAATGAGGAACGCGCTGTCGTTGAGCACTCCTCCAGCGAGCAGCCCGAGCTTTGATGGATACGCGGCGAGTCGAACACTCTTCATTCCATCCCGCACCTGTGCGAACCACGATGGAACGAACTCGGCGACTCCAAGCGCGGCCGCGAGTGCGTCGATCTTTCCTGCTCCTCCAAGTGACTTCGCGTCGATCGCT
>SYHM01000089.1 GCA_005799205.1 Planctomycetia bacterium
CGTTGCGCAACCGCGCGCCGGACGATCGATCGAACGCGATTGGAGGCGACGCATCCCCGATGCGCGTGCGGCCTTCTCAATGCCGACTGAGGTGCCAGTCGCACTCTCGACGACTCGATCGACCGTCGATGGCGGTTCGGTGCGCGCAATCGTTGTTGGGTCGGGTGCGTGGATGATGAGTGCGACGGTTGATGCGCTGCGTTCCGAAAGCGGCAGTCGTGAAGTGCTGCTCAACCCAGGCAATCGTGAATTCGCAGTGAATGGTGCGCTGTGGCTCGCTGGACTCGATCAGCGCATCGGCCACGGAGGGAGCGGTCGTGAGGCCCCTCGCATCGGAGCGCTCTCAACCGTTGAGCGTTTGCAAATCACTGGACTCGTGAGCCTGTGTGTGCCGCTCCTTGCGCTCCTGGTGGCAGTCTGCATGGGTTGGTGGAGGGGACGCCGATGAGGTGGCGTCAGGCAGCGCTTCTCTGGATCGCAGCACTTGCCATCGGCTGTGTGGCCTGGTCGCTCTGGAAGGTTCCCACGGACTCCCGAACGGATCGACTCGCAGCAGGCTCTGCACCGCTGTTTGCGCCGAACTCTGTCGCATGGGACGAAGTCGATCGGATTGAAGTCACTCGGCCAGACCGCGATCGGCTCATCTTCACGCGTACTGACTCTCGTTGGCGACAGGTCGAGCCATTCGACTTTCCCGTCGAATCAGATGGCCCGCAGCAGTTGATCGCCGATGCGAGCGCGCTCGTCGCCCTACAGGTCAACGTGCAAACAGCGGCATCTGCAGCCGCGACTGGGCTGGATGCACGCGCGCCGACGATCGCGTTTTTCTGGGGGGGCCGAGAAGCGCGGGTTCGACTCGGTCAACGGCTCCCGGGCGGGCGTGCGTGGATTGACCGACCAGGCGGTGAATCGGTGGCGAGACTCGCGGCGGCAACATTGCACGACGCGATCCTTCGTCGCGATCTCTCTCAGTGGCGACAGACGGCGCTCTTCTCACGTGCAGACATCGAGTGCGATCGAATCGTCTGTGAAAGCCTTGATCGGGATGGCAAGGCGCAGCGACTCGAGGTCGCACGGAGTGGCACCGAGTGGATGGTTGTCAGTCCCATTGCGACGCGAGCCGATCGAGCCAGCATCGAGCGTTGGCTTGAGGCACTTGCTCGTGCGCACGCCACGGGGTTTGTCGCGGACCGCCCAGTCGACCTGATGCCGTTTGGACTCAGAACACCCGCAGCGACTGTCGAGATTCATTCCGCTGCGATTGGTGCCGCTCAACCAGTCAGCGTGGTCGCACAGCCGGCCATCGAGCGACTTGAGATTGGATCGCCCGTGCGGTCCGGATCGAAGGAGCACTTCGCTCGACTTGCGGCACACCCTGACGCGATCTTTGAGATTGATGGCACGGTCGTCGCGGCTGCAATCCCTCCCTCGTTGATCATGATCGATCCAACGGCAAGCGGGGTTCGTGCGCAGGACATCCGCGCGATTCGACTTGAGCCGACTGCAGGCGAGCGGGTGCGCCTCGAGCGCGCAGCCGGTTCGTGGTTGCTCTCGGCCGGGTCAGGAAGCACTCCCGCCAGCGAGGCCAGCGTCACTGGGCTCCTGCACACACTGTGCGATCGTCGCGCGAGTGAGATCATGGTGCAGAAAGCCCCAGTCGAGCTGGTTGTCGCGGTGGTCGTGCTCGAGTCGTTTGACGGCCGCGACCTCGCGAAACTGACACTTTCGCGCGAGCCCAATGGTGGCAGGTACGGCATCGACGACGGTTCTGGGGTCCTGCGAATCTTTCCTGCCGCGACACGGTTGCAACTCGATCGAGCGAGTTACGAACGCGACGCCGCAGTCGAATCCCCTTGACGCATCCGCCTCCAGAGTGTCATCGAGTCGTGTCCTCGTCGACGCAACTCCAGCAGCTCAAATCGGTGTGCGTCTATCATGAGTCCGCATCCAGGGCCGGTGGCGATCGGTGAGCCTGACCCATCAGCGATCGCACGTGGGCCAGTGAAGCACCACGCATCGTCAACGAGGTCTTCGTGAAAGAGCGCTCCGAGCAGTCCCGCACCTCCCTCGACGAGGAGTGTTGACACTCCCTGCGCCAAGAGCGATCGCAAGCTCGTGCGAAGTGCACCTTGGGGCAAGCCACGAAACGATGGGTGCGCATCGCGCGCCGCCGAATCATCGAGCGGTTCGAGTCGAATGCTTGCCTGTTCAAACGCGTTGCGCCGTTCGGGGTGCAACCGCTCGATCGCGGCAGGCAGCGCGAGAATCACGATTGGTCCCTCATGACTCGACTTGATCACACGCGCATCCGTGGGAGTTGCGAGTCGCGGGTCGACAATCACGCGAAGGGGGGTTCGCCTTGGCATGCCGCCGTGACGAATTCGAGGCAGAAGATGCGAATCATCTGCGAGCAGCGTGCCAATTCCGACCATGACCGCGTCAACGCGCGCTCGTTCGCGGTGCACCATCGCCCGACTCGACACTCCGCTGATCCAACGGCTGTCGCCCGCGCGGGTTGCGGTGCGTCCGTCGATCGTCTGGGCCCACTTCGCAATCGTCCAGGGTCGTTGCTCGATCACGCGAGTGATGAATGGGGCGCTCACGTGCGCAGATCCTCGGTGTTCGATGCGCTCCACAGTCACTCCAGCAGCTCGCAAGAGGGCAGCGCCGCCGGCTGCGTGCGGGTGCGGATCGCTCACCCCGTAGACAACGCGCGAGACCCCAGCCGCGATGAGCGCCGTAGCGCATGGGGGAGTTCGCCCGTGATGCGCACAGGGTTCGAGTGTGACGAACGCGGTACCGCCTCGGGCTCGGGTGCCCGCGCGCGCGAGCGCGATCGCCTCTGCGTGGCCATCGCCGCAGCGGGCATGAAACCCCCAACCAACCTGTGCGCCAGTCGCGTCGATGATGACACAACCCACCAGCGGGTTCGGTTCTGCCCCTCCATGACCGCGCAGAGCGAGCCTCGCTGCAACATCCATCATCTGGATGTCTTGCGAGTCACTCATGAAGTCCAGTCGGTGGGGTGGATCACTGCTTGGCGAGCACTTCGTCCTTGAGCCGGTCGGGCATGATTCGATAGGTCAAAGGCTCCATCGAGCTCGACGCACGACCTTGACTCATCGAACGAAGACTCGTGGTGTATCCGAAGAGCTCAGAGAGCGGAACCTCGGCGGTGACCAATCGCACCACGCCTCGAACCTCGCTGTCTGTGATCTGGCCACGGCGACTGGCAATGTCACCTGAGACGCTTCCGAAGAACTCGTCTGGGGTCGTCACAACGAGCTTCATAATCGGCTCGAGCAACGCAAGTCCAGCCTCGGTGCATGCCTCTCGGAACGCCAGCGCACCCGCTTGTTCGAAGGCGATCTGGCTCGAATCGACATCGTGGTAGGACCCATACACGAGTTCGATCTTCACATCGATGACGGGATACCCGCCGAGGATTCC
>SYHM01000090.1 GCA_005799205.1 Planctomycetia bacterium
GTCCAGTCCGGTGACCGCCGCAGTCAACACAATCTCCTCGCCGAGGCCGACATGGCTTCGCTGCGGCAAGTCTAGTCCCGTTTTGGACGCGCGCCACTTCTGGGTGGCGGTTCAGCGAAAGAATGGTGGTTCCGAGACGAACAGGGGCGTACTCGGTGGAAGAAACTCCCGAAGGAGCGCGTGTACCTGCTGGTGAGGCAGCGCACCGGTTCCCCACGGAATGCGATCGCCTGCGGCAGTGATGTCCTCGAGAATGCACAGCGTGCATCGTGGTCCGACCATCGAGATGGCGCGCGTCAGATGGTCATTCAGATCTCGAACCATCGACGGAGCGATCAGTGCCGCAGGATGCAGGACCGTCGCAATCTCGTGTTCATGCAGTTCGTGCCAGAGTCGCATCTGTGACGAGACATCACTCAGAATGTGAGTGTGGTGCGCGACGATGCCCAAGCGGTGCCCGCCGACGTGCGATCCCAGCCGAGTGCGCGTCGCATCGAGCCACCGATCGAATGCCGCCTTGCCAGGCCGCGTCCAGTTGCGAAAGTCGCCGTCGAAGAGCCCATCTGCGAGTGTGCCGCTCCAACACAGAAGTGTCGAGCCCGCAGGCGCGCGAGCGAGCGTGCGCTCGAGCGCATCAGCCCACGACGCGCCGAGAGGATTGCCCGCGATCCAGATGAACAGGGGGTCCGAGGAAGGCATGAACGAAAAAGACCCGCCTACAGGAGGCGGGTCTGGATCGCTCAGAGTTTCGTGCGTGTGCAGTGACACGCGCGGATTCGCAAGTGCGGCGAGCAGCGAATGCATGCAGTCCGTCGCCACTCCGACCTGCTTACTTTGCGGCCGAATCTGATCCCTCGCGGCGAGTCTCACGCAGGCGCCGTGCCTTGCCTGTGAGTCCGCGCAGGTAATAGAGCTTTGATCGGCGCACCTCCGCATGTCGAAGCACTTCCACTTTGGCAACTCGGTTGGAGTGCAGCGGGAAGATGCGCTCGACGCCTTCGTTTGCGACGATGCGGCGAACGGTGATGACCTTGCTGATGCCGCGTCCCTTCATTGAAAGCAGGACGCCTTGAAAAATCTGCACGCGCTCCTTGTCGCCTTCGACGATGCGGTAGTGCACGTCGATGGTGTCTCCGATGCGCATGGTTGGAACATCTGCGACGGGCTTGAGATGCTTGGCCTCGACGCTCTCCATGATGGCGGTTCGATTCATGATGAAATCCTCTCGTGGGCGCTGTGCCCTGTTGTAAATGTGCCGTGGCAGCATGACCCTTGCGGAATCAGGCCGATCGAGCGATGCAACGTTGAGGCCTCGTCCTCAAGAGGTTGCGCATGGAGTGAATCGAGGTCGGGACGGCGTTCGCGCGTCCGCGTGATGCTTTCCTGGAGTCTCCACGCGGCAATCGCCTTGTGGTCACCCGAGAGAAGGACATCTGGTACTGAAACCCCTCGCCAGTCGCGAGGGCGTGTGTAGTGTGGGCAGTCGAGCAGGGGGTTTCCCGCTGCATCGACTTTCGAAAATGAATCCTCTGCGGCCGAGTCTTCGTGACCGAGCGCGCCAGGAATGAGTCGCGCTGCGGCATCGACGATGACGAGCGCCGGCAATTCGCCACCCGAAAGCACGAAGTCTCCAATCGAGATCTCTTCGAGCTTGAGCGCGTCGATCGCGCGTTGGTCGATCCCCTCATAGTGGCCGCAAATCAGCATGATTCGCTCGCTTGAGGCGATGGCCGCCGCATCCGACTGGCTGAACTTCGCGCCCGCTGGAGAGAGCAAAATGCGCCTCGCTGGTCGAGGGTCTTGCGCCTCGACCGCTTCGACGGCGGCGCTCAGTGGTTCGCACATGAGCACCATGCCTGGTCCACCACCGAACGGACGATCATCGACGCGGTTGTGTCCTCCCGCGTCGCGACCGATCGACCACTTGCGAATGTCATGCACATGAACATTGAGCAATCCCTGTGCAATTGCACGCCCAACGATGCTCGTGCCGAGAACCGGCGCGAACATCTCTGGAAAGAGCGTGAGGATGTCAATGCGAAGGCTCATGTGTGAGTCGACTCGTGTGATTACTTCTTCTCAGCAGCAGCCGCAGCGACCTTCTTGGGAGCGTTGCGTCGTGCCTTCTGGCGAACCGCAGACATCGAGGCCTTGCCCTTGGTGCCAACGGTGTTCGAGAGGCCCGCGCGGCGCAGGAGTGAGATCACAGTTTCAGATGGCTGCGCACCGACTGAGAGCCAGTAGAGGGCGCGCTCGCTCTTGAGTTTCCACTGTTGACCTTCGGGAGCAGTTGGGCTGAACCAGCCAAGTTCTTCGATGACGCGTCCGTCGCTCGGCGAGCGGCGGTCCGCAGCGGCGAGGCGATAGAAAGGCGAATGGGTGCGACCGAATCGTTTGAGGCGAAGAACGACCATGGGGGGACTCCCTAGTGAACACGCCCTCCGCGGTGAGTCGATCGTCCAGCGGACGGGACCTCGCCGGATTCGCCGTGGGGTTCCCAGTCGTAATGGGAGCCGTGCGACAAACCTTTGGGGGGCTGATTGCGAGCCACGAAGCATAGCAACAATCGCGCTACCCTCCAACCCCTATGACAGGATGGTGGATTGCAGACTTGTGGCAGGCGGGAGAGAGCGTTCTCCTCATGAGTTGGATCGTGTGGGTCATGACATCGGTCGTGTTGCACGAACTCGGCCATGGCTACGCCGCCCTCGCCGAGGGTGACCCGACGCCGCGCGACTCCGGTCACATCACGCTGAATCCAATAGTCCACATGGGATGGTTCAGCATCGTCGCGTTCCTCATCATGGGGATCGCCTGGGGACTCATGCCAGTGAATCCAAGTCGGTTTCGAAACGGGCGCAAGGGATGGGCATTCGTGGCAGCGGCGGGCCCTGCGGTCAATCTCGCGCTGAGTGCGGTGTGCATCGTGGCGTGCGCAGTGGCGATCCGCTATGGACCGCAGAACGAACCCCTCGCGACCAACCTGCGGCTCTTTCTGGTGACTGGGGCATGGCTCAACCTCTACCTGATGCTCTTCAATCTGATGCCCGTGCCACCACTCGATGGATCGATCATCCTCGCGGGATTTTCGAATGGAGCGATGCGGTTTTTCTCGAAGCCTGGCGTGCAGCAGTTTGGGTTGCTCGCCCTCTTTATTGCAGTCTTCTCAACGAATCTCTCGAGCGCGGTCGTTGACTCCATTCAGACGTGGAGCGTTCACGCGGTGGCTGCCGTGGTGTCGTGGTTGCCAGCAGTGTCTGTGGCGTCGTAGCGCACGATTCCACCAACCACAGTTGTAAGGACCTGCGGCGCTTCATCCATCCAGTCGCACGCAAGTGGGTTTCGATCGACCACGATGAAGTCTGCGGGCGATCCAATCGCGAGGGTGCCAGCGCCAGAGGAATCATCGAGGCACTCGGCGGCGCCTTGCGTGTATGCGGTGATCGCTTCGTGCGCAGTGAGATTCGCAGAGGCGCCGTACACCTTGCCGTCGAGCGCGAGCCCAGTGATGGCCACGCGCATTCCTTCGAGTGGATCCGCTGACGCGATCGGCCAATCTGAGCCAAAGGCGAGCCGCGCTCCGGCGGTGAGGAACGAGCGAAACTGAAAGCATCGATTGTCGCGGTGCGTTCCAAGGCGAGTCCGCGCAAGTGGGGCATCGCCCGCTTTGTGAAAGGGCTGCATGCTGACGAGTCGGTTTCGAAAGCGCGCAATTGAGTCGGGGTGCACCGTCTGTGCGTGCTCGAACCGTACTCGCTTCATCAAGTCACACGCGACGGCTGCCTGCAGAACCTCATTGAGTGCACGGTCTCCGATGGCGTGCACGCTCGGCGAGTAGTTCGCCTCGAGCACCTCGCGCATCCACTCGGTGAGGGTTCCTTCGAGCGCATGTTCCATGAGTGATCCGCGCGAGTCGCTATCGCAGTACCGGTCGAACATCGCGGCGGTCGATGATCCGAGCGTTCCATCCGCGAACGACTTGAACCCGATGATTCGCAGAAAATCGTCACCTCGAATCGCACGCGCTCGCGCGAACGGAAGTGGGCGCACGCGGTCGAGCACGGTCGCGGCGACGCGCACGGTGAGCCTGCCTGCATCTCGAGCTGGAACGAGCACCTGCTCGATCTGGTCGAGATACTCCATCGCACCGACCGTGGTGACGCCGACTGAGAGCAAGTGGTTGCATGCCTCTGAGCAGGCGCGCGCGCGCGAGGTCAGGCTTGGCTGTGGGATGCGCGGCGCAAGCAATTGCCATGCGGCCTGTTCGAGCAAGAGCCCAGTCGGCGCGCCGTGAACCTCTCGCACGATCGTGCCCCCAGCAACGTCTGTTCGCAGATCGAGAGCGCCCATCGCAGACTCATTGACGAGTGCAGCGTGTTGATCGCATCGCCAAGCGACGGCGGGGCGAGCGCCCGCCGCGCGCAGCCACGAGTGGTCTGGACGCGCCCCGTTCCAGTTGTGTTCGTTCCATCCGAATGCTTCGAGCCACTGATCGGCAGTGAGTGTCGTGCAGTGAGCGTCAATGAGCCGGTCAAAGTCATCGCGCGAACGCGCCGCGCTCAAGTCAAGTCGCTGCAACGTCAGGCCACCCATCAGCAGGTGCGCGTGCGCGTCGATGAGGCCTGGAAGAATCCAGGAGCCCGTGAAGGCTGAGTGTCCGGAGGAAGGGGCGCTGCCTTCGTCCAGCGAGACGATGCGACCATCGCGAATCGTCATCCCGCGTCGCCAAGGTCGCAGTGGATCGCCTGTCCAGATGTTGGCGCAGTTGACCGACCAATTCGTCATTGCACGAAGGTACTTCCAGCGACGAGGTGAGTACCTATCCTCGTGGGATGAACGCGAATCTCTCGATCCTTGCGTCGTCCCTCGTGCTGCTCGCTGTCGTTGGTTGCGCAGACGATGGCCCCGCTCCCAAGCCGCCGACTCCGATTGCTGCGCGAACGAACGACGCGCGTGCTCCGCAGCAGGCAGCGCCACACACGCCGCAACCTGCGCTGCCCCAGGCGACTCCAACGGCGAATTCACCAGCGAGTCCATCGGCAACTCCACACGCAGATGCCGCGGCGAAGCGACTTTCGACTGCCGACTCTGATGCAACGATCGTTGAGATTGCGGGTTTCACGCTTCCGAAGCCCGCGCTGTGGCAATGGCAGAGTCCATCGATGCAGTTTCGCGCGCTGCAGTACTCGGTGCCTGGAGTCGGCGAGGGAACGGGCGCCGCCGAAGTTGTCTTCAGCGTCTTCGCGGCGGGCGACGGTGGACCGATCGACATGAACATCAAGCGCTGGGTGAGCCAGTTTCGAGCCGACGACGGGTCTGAGGCTGTGCCGAAGATCGAAGAACGCTCGGTCGCCGGGATGAAAGTGACATGGCTCGAACTCGCAGGGCGTTACCAAGGGATGGGGCAGGCCGCCCCGCGCCCCGACATGAAGCAACTTGGCGCGATCCTGCAGGCCCCCGATCGAACGGTGTTCATTCGGCTGGTTGGACCAGCAGCGACCGTTGACGCCGCGAGCGTCGACTTCGAGAAGATGGTGATGGGCGTTAGCGAGTCGAAGTCGTCGCTGCCGTGAAGCGGCGGTTGACCTCGTGCCAATTCACGATGCTCCACCAGGCCGCGAGGTAGTCCGCGCGACGATTCTGATAGTGCAGGTAGTAGGCGTGCTCCCAGACATCGACTCCGAGGATCGGAGTGCCGAGAACATCTGCGATTCCGTGCATCAGCGGATTGTCTTGATTCGGCGTTGATGTAACGCCGAGCGATCCGTTCGCCTTCACAATCAGCCACGCCCATCCCGATCCAAATCGCTTCATCCCGGCATCGGCGAGTTGGGCCTTGAACTGATCAAGCGATGTAAATGCGCCGTTGATGGCCGCCGTCAGTTGGGCACTCGGCGCACCACCTTGTCCAGCGGGGCACATGAGTTGCCAGAACATTGAGTGGTTGAAGTGGCCTCCGCCGTTGTTGCGCACAGCCCCCTTGATCGCCTCGGGAAGGGTCGAGACCTGCGCGCAGAGGTCTTCGATCGAAAGATGCGCGAGCGCTGCCTGCCCTTCGAGAGCCTTGTTGAGATTGTCGACATACGCCTTGTGGTGCTTGCCTCGGTGGATGTCCATCGTCGCCGCGTCGACTGCGGGTTCAAGGGCGTTGCTTGCGTATGAAAGTTCTGGAAGGGTGAATGGCATGTGTGGCTCCTCGTGAGCGAGCGTACCGCGTTCGAGCAGGGCGCACCGATGGGGAGCCGGGCGCCGAGGCGCACACTAGTCTTGCAGAGTGCGCACGGCGATCCGACTCATTGATGCTGCAGCAAATCGTGCGATCGAAGCGGCGCGAGTGCTCGAAGATCTCGCGCGCTTTTGCGTTGACGATGCTGAGTGCACGGGGGGCTACAAGTCGATTCGGCACGAGCTCGTGACGGCGCTTGCGGCACTCCCAGTTGGGGCGCGCGAAGCAA
>SYHM01000091.1 GCA_005799205.1 Planctomycetia bacterium
CCCAGGCGGCGTCCCCTGATCTTCTCTCACTTCGTACCCGAGACCTACTCCAATGCTGACTTCTCTCTACCTCGCCACCGAACTCTTTCTCCTGCAACGGGGATCCGACGACGCGATCATCTCTGAACTGAAGCAAGACGCTGTCCTGGTGATCCGTGAGCCATTTGTGAGTGGCGAAACAGAGCACGTCTCTGTCACCACTCCGATCTCATCCTCAGGGATGCCACCAGTCAGTCTCGCTGAACTGCGGTCACTGATGGCGCGATCTGATGCTGTGGTCAACCGCCCCGCGATGGCGTTTGAGGTCGACGAGACCATTGGTGGGCAGCCCAAGCATCGAAAGGGAGGCACCGAAGGGGATGGTGAGGGCGGAATCGCTGGGGATCCAGTCCCACCGTTTGATCTTCAGTTTGCGGTCACAGCCGGGTCGGCAATTCCACCAGCACAACTCGATGCGTTTACGCAGTCACTTGCCGATGTTGAGTCCTATCTCGAGTCTCAAATTCAGTCTGATGGCGTCACGATTCGGCTCGAAGTCGCGTATGTGCAACTCACTCCAGGCCAACTTGGAGCGACCACATGCCGATACTCGATCGAGAGCTACTCGACCATCGCGCAGGCGATCATGGATGTCGCGGATCTCGACGATGTGCAGTGCATGCCGCTTGCGACAACCGTGCCGGTGCGTTACAGCGGTGCCTCGATCTCAGTAACTCCAGAGAATCGGGTCTACCTCGTGCGAGCTCTGAAGAAGGCTCTTGGAATTCCTGACGGCGGCGGACTGGGAGTTCCGACGACTGAAGGAAGAATCACGTTGAATTCAGCCGTGCAATGGGACTTCGATCCTTCTGATGGACTCACCCTTGGCACCACGAAACTCTGGTCATTCCAGGACCACCTCATTCGAGAGGTGCTTCAGGCGCTCGGTTTCAATGCGGGTGCTGACTTCGTGGTTCGAGACTGCACGATGATGGATCTGCTTCGCTTTCAGCGAGATGTGATTTATGAGGAGTGGCTTGTGAGCAGCAATACCGATGTCTTTGGGCCACCTCATCCTCCAGCAGCGGTGAACTGTGCCGGATTCTCTACACTCATTTTGGCATTCATTGAAGGTGGCGAGCAATTCCCTGGGTGGGCACTCGACTACAACCCCGGACTCAATCTTGCGACCGTTGAGGAGTACGCCGAGATCATTTTGGCAGCTGGTCAAGGTGGAGCGGACATGACGACCGCGCGGTTCATCGCCTCAACTGAGATGCTCGCTGACGCAGGAGGTCCGGATGTCACGAGATATCTCACCGACCAGATGCGTGGAAAGTTCAATCTCTTCACTGGGCTTCCAGACACTGAGTCGAATGGCAATGCCTTCGATGACGCACGGTTGCCTGTCGCGGCCCTTCCAGCGAATCAGAAGACTGCTTACCCAGATGGAGCGACCCAGTCGCTCAAGACGGTTACCGTCGGTGCGGCTGCCGCAACGACCCGATGCGTTGCAGTCGACTTCCGAGAAAAGAGCTACACCCTCACTAGCGGCGTCACAACGGTCGAGTTCCGCGGTGCCATGCCACGCACGGTTGCGCGAAACACGCAGTCTGATGCGTCAATCATGAACTTCATCCAGGACACCGCGCGGCTCGACGCCGACTTCGAGTTTGAGATGTACGACGGTTCGCCCGTGCGCGGGTGCTTTGTCTTGCAGAATGAACTCGCCCCACTCGGGACGCGGTGCCTGATGGGCAAGTCGATCGGAAAGGGAGTCACCTTTTACAGCCGTGACATTCTGGGGCTGTACGAGGCTCCACTGGGCCTGCAACCAGATTTCATGACCAAACGTGAGTTGCTTTTGCTTGACACGCTTGGATGGAAGATGACGGCGCAGGTTCTAGATGAGACTGATGAAGGGGATTCGACTCCCTGACGTTTCCGTGAGTGACCAATTGCTTTGAGGTACCCGCTGAGGCGCTCTGAGCCTCACGACGAAGCCGCCGCCGATTTCATTGTGGGCGGCTTTGTTGTTTTCACGACCTGTTACTCTTGAGCGATGCTCTTCTCACGTGTGACGCTCTTCCCCGCGATTGGAACCTTGAGTGCAGCGCTCTCTGCCGCGCCGCCGGAGCTTGCGCAGACTGGCTCCATCATTCTCCCTGCTCCAGTCGTGCACGAATGGGACGCTGTCGAAGCAGGAACGCGTTTCGGAGAGTCAGGGACTGTGTGGGTTCCGATGATGGCGAGCGATGCGGCGCCGCTGACCCAGCACCAGTTCGATGCGTGCGTTGAGCAGATTCGCCGAACGGAGGCATCCACCGATCTCGATGGACAGACGATCGTCGTCCGGAGTGGAGGCGATGGAGGTCTCGCTGGCGGAGCGCAGGTCGTCTTCACGATCGCGTCTGTTCCGTCGGGAGTCGTCATGCCCGTCATCACAGCGACTCAGCAAGTAGCGAACTATCTCAGTTCGATTATTGTGACTTCGACGACGATCAATATCAAACTGCAGTTTCAACCGCTCGTGATCGGAACGGTCGCAGTTGCGGCTCCGAGAATTGCGAGTCAATCGGTCTCACCATCGCTTGCGAGCTTGATCGACTCGGGGCTCTCTGGATCGCACCTCGACGATGCGCGGTTCCTGCCAAATCCTCCAGCACCCTATGGCTCTGGACCTGCGGCGAACAGTCGCTTGCGAGTCTTCTACTCGGCGATTCAAACCAACGGGAACAACCGATACACATCGGAAGATCGCATTTTCTGGACCGCTTCGAATCTTCGCGCCGCGTGGGCATACTCGCTCCCATCGCTCGCAGCTGTGGACGGGACGATCACCTTCTCCACTTCTGCGGGCATCTTCGACAATTTTGTCTTCGATCCATCGGTCGTCCCCTTTCCGGCGCTTGGAATCTCCTATCAAGATTGGCTCGTTCGCGCGACTGCCATCACGATGGGATGGATCTCGACGATTCAGACGAATCTGGTGGGTGATGTTGCAGTGTTCGACCTCTATCGCTTTCGAAACGACATCCTCGCTGAGGACACCAACGCAGTGGTTCCTGGCGTTCCAACCGACTTCGGCTACCTCACGCAAGAACCGTCCGCGTTTAACTCGATCTTTGGCGGGGTCGATTGTGCTGATGTCGCACAAGCGATTCAGGTCACGGTTGGAAACAATGGCACCTACACCGATGTGAGCCTTGGGATGTTTGCACCCGACTACAACCCTGGCGGATACCTCAAGTTTCGAACGACTCTCGCCACGAACAGCCCCTTCTTCACCGCAGAGGATCAGGCCTCGTTCGTCTCGTCCAACTTTGGCGCTCCACTCGCGGGCTTCTCAGCCTATGGAACGGCGATTCGAAATCAGTTTGGAGGAAGTGGGATCATTGACGACTCCCAACTTGTGCCACCTCCGAGCTTCGCACAGCGCACGAGGTACATCGACTGCAACATGCCTGACTACGTCACCAACTCAGGCTTCTGCTTCCTGATCGACTACAACCCCACATTCCCTGGGTATTACGCACGGTTTGCTGCGCGCGGGGTCAATCTGCCAGACGGCGAAGTCGTCCTGAATTATGTCACCGGATTGAACGGCTCGACGACCGATGATTCTGCGACTGGCGTCGATATGGAAGTTGCGTTGATGGACGACACAAACGCAGTCAGTGGATATCTCCTCAATCCAACTCCACCATTCCCATTGACGACCCCTTTTGTCATGGGGGGAGCGGCCATTCCGACTGGGTTCACCGCCTATCCGGTATTTCTCACGCCAACCGAACTGAAGGTGCTCGACTCGCTCGGGTGGGATGTCCCGCAGCCCTGACGCCGCGGCGATGGTGCCCGGCTGGGAGTCGCCACTCTTTCGATCGCGCGGGATCGCGCACTGGTTCTCATCGCGCGATGTTCCCCCTTGTGAATCAATCGCACGTCACCTCGGTGGCCCGGGTGCGGTCGCCGTTCGCGCGCGGCAAGTGCACGGGAGGCGCTGCATCGTCGCAACCAAGCAGGCCGCTGATGGTTTGCAAGAAGCCGATGCGATTCTCTCGAGTAACCCGCTTCTTGTTCCGATGGTGTCGACTGCAGATTGCGTGCCCCTGCTGATTGTCTGCACAGCAACTCGCACTTGTGCAGCGGTTCACGCTGGCTGGCGTGGAATCGCGCTCAACATAGTGCATGAAGCCATCGCATCCATGAGGACGCATTTTCTGGCAGATCCCAGTTCGATCGTTGCGGCAATCGGACCTTGTGCAGGCGGGGATCGATACGAAGTCGGTGAGGATGTCTGTGATGCATGGAGCGCCATTGGACTTGGGGGGGCGATTCGCGCGCCGCACTCCCCTGGCAAGTCACTGGTGAACTGCGCACTTGCTGTTCGATTGCTGCTTGAGCACGAGGGGATTTCCACACGCGCGATCGACATGACTGCGCCATGCACGATCGCCGATGAGCGGTTTGCGAGCTACCGACGTGAACCGCAGAGCCCCATCCGCATGATTGCGGGGATTGTGCCTCCTGCGTGATGTTCACGATTGGCGCCTTTCGTATCACCCCTGATTGCTACACTTCCACACTCTTGGACAGGTGGCCGAGCGGTTGAAGGCGTCGGTTTGCTAAACCGATGTAGGGGCTTATACCCCTACCGTGGGTTCGAATCCCGCCCTGTCCGTTTTCGTGCGCGCTGAGGTGCAGCATGTGCTGAGACGGTCTGATGGATGGTTCATGGATGGTCTGATCGAACAGCTTCCCCGCCTCTTCACAGAGCTTGATGGTTTTTTGACCGACTTTGTCCGTGCATCTGGTGGGTGGACCTACGCACTGCTCTTCCTCATCATTTTCTGCGAGACTGGACTCGTAGTAACCCCGTTTCTTCCAGGTGACAGTCTCTTGTTCGCCATTGGAGCGGTGTGTGCACGCAACATTGGTCTTGACCCGTGGATCTGCGGATCAACAATCATGGCGGCGGCGATCTGTGGCGATACGGTGAACTACCACTTTGGACGGTGGCTCGGTCCACGGGCATTCTCTGGACGGGTGCCACTGCTGCGAGTCGCCCATCTCGAGCGGACGCGTGATTTCTTCGGGCGCCATGGTCCCAAAGCAGTCGTCCTCGCTCGGTTCGTTCCAATCGTGCGAACATTTGCGCCGTGTTTCGCTGGCGTCGGTTGCATGCCGTTTCGCTCATTCATTTCGTACTGCATCGGAGGCGCACTGCTGTGGGTGATATTGCTCGTGGGAGCAGGATTCACGTTCGGAGAGATTCCAGTCGTGAAGCGCAATTTCGAGGCTGTCGTGATTGCGATCGTCTTTGTTTCGGTGGTGCCCGTCGCGATCGCGTGGTGGCGAGGCCGGACAAAGCCGCGACGATGTACGATGAGCGACCCATGAAGATTCACGAATTTCAGGCGCGTTCACTCCTCGAAAAGGCGTTGATTCCCGTTCCAAAGAGCACGATGGTGCAACGCGTCGAAGCGGCCGAATCAGAAGCGCGTGCACTCCTTGCCGCAGGTTCAAAGATGATCGTTGTGAAGGCGCAGGTGCACGCTGGTGGCCGTGGGAAAGCTGGCTTCGTGCGCGTCGTGACGACCGCCTCCGACGCGCATGCGGCGGCAACCTTCATGCTGGGAAACCGCATGATCAGTCCGCAGACTCCACCCGACGGGCTCGCAGTCCAGCGACTGCTCGTGGCCGACGCGGTTGAGATCGCGCACGAGTATTACGCAGCCGTGCTCGTCGATCGCGCACGTCGCACCAACACGCTGATCGCAAGTGCGCAAGGTGGCGTTGATATTGAGAAAGTCGCGGCAGAGACCCCTGATGCGCTCATCAAACTCGCACTCGACCCCCTCCTAGGGCTGCAGCCCTTTCAAGCGCGGTCGGTCGCCCTCGCGCTCGGGTTTCGTGGAAAGGCGATCGGGCAGGCAGTGCGGGTGCTGACACAACTCTGCGCGCTGCAGCGATCGACTGATGCAACGCTCGTAGAGATCAACCCGCTCGTGCTCACAGTGCCGAGTGACGTCCACCCGGACGGTCAGGTGATGGCGATCGATGCCAAGTTCGACTTCGATGACAGTGCACTCTTCCGCCAACCTGCGATCGCCGCAAGGAAGGATCCAGCGGATGAGAATCCCGCTGAGATTCGTGCAGAGGCCGCGGGACTCTCGTACGTGGCTCTCGACGGAAACATCGGCTGCCTCGTCAATGGAGCTGGGCTCGCCATGAGCACCATGGACATCATCAAGCTGCACGGGGGCGAGCCAGCCAACTTTCTCGATGTGGGGGGGAGTGCAACCGAGGAGGCCGTCACAGAGGCATTTGCGATCATCCTCAGCGACCGCCGAGTGGAGGGGGTACTCGTCAACATCTTTGGCGGCATCATGCAATGCGATCGAATTGCACGTGCTATTGTCGGGGCCGCGAAGTCGATTGGATTTCGGGTGCCCCTTGTCGTTCGACTTGAAGGAACAAATGTCGCACAAGCGCGCGCAATTCTTGAGGCAGCCCGAACTGAGATCCCCACGATGCAGACAGCGCGCGACCTCACAGATGCCGCGGCCAAGATCGTCAGCGCGGTGAGCGTCAGCGTGTAGATCGCCATGCTTGTGTTGTTCGACATAGACGGAACGCTGCTTCGGACCGCCGGCGCTGGGGTGAACGCAATGCTCGCCTGTGCGCGAGAGCTCTTTCCAACGCACACATTTTCATTTGAGAACATTGCCATCTCGGGACGACTCGATCGACTCATTTGGCGAGATCTCATGGCGAGTGCAACGATCGAGGGCACCGATGATGACCATGCTTTGTTTCGCGCACGCTACGAGCACCACCTCGAGAACGCATTCCGCGCGGGAGCGCGGTCGATCCCTCTCGAAGGCGCGGCCAAACTCGTAGACGCCCTCTCGGCACGACCATCTGGTGGAGTGGGGCTTCTCACTGGAAACTACGAACACACTGGGCGCCTCAAGCTCACACAGGCTGGATTTTCGCTCGATCGCTTCTCATTCAACGCCTGGGCCGATGATGGATGGCACCGCCGCGAGCTACCCCCCGTCGCACTCGATCGGTACCGCGCGCATTCGTCGTCCGCGATGGACCTCAACCAAGTCGTCGTGATTGGCGATACGCCGCTCGACATCGATTGTGCCCACTTCAACGGATGCAAGGCGATCGCCGTTGCCACGGGTGTGCATCCAATGGATGAACTTCATGCGCACGCGCCAGATCTCCTCGTCGAAGACTTGAGCGACTGGCAAGCCATCGCACAGTGGATTGGTGCGCAAACTGCGCAGTGAGGACTAGGCGATCTCGATGAAGCGCTGCACTGCAAGCACATCGGGAATGATTTTTGGGGTCACGCGCAATGAGAACTGCGCCCCCTTCTCAGCGGCCACGCATCGCGTCGCTGGGATGTGTGAGATCCACATGCGACCACCGCGTTGATTCACTGGATTCTCGCGGCCACGGCGTCTGGCGACGCGCGTCAGCGTGCGCTGAATCGCTGGCTGCAATCGCATCAACCGCTCGATCGTCTTGCGATGGCGAGCCTCGAGGGGGACTTTCTTGACAGAAATCGTGACGGTCTTTCCAGCGATCAGTGCGGTCATGGGGGGCTCCAAAAGAGAGGGGAAGGGTACACGCAACCCCCTCCCTGCGCAACCGCTGCGATGCGTTCATGCCGATGGGGAGCCACCGACGACCCCGCCTCGCTCGTAGAGCAGATAGAGACCATGTGTGCCACGGTCTCCTAGCTGTCCCGATTTGGCGAGCGAATAGAGTCGCTCCGCCTGTCGCAGCCCCGGCAGCTCCAGACCGCATGCACGGCCCTCCTCGACGGCCATGGCAAGGTCTTTCACAAAGTGATCGATAAAAAAGCCTGGATCGAACTCTCTGTTGAATATCCGAGGCGCGAGATTCGTCAGCGACCAGCTCGAAGCGGCTCCAGCCGAGAGTGACTCGAGCAATTTCGAGCCATCGAGACCGCTTGCGCGCGCAAAGATGAGCGCCTCACACAAGCCAACCATCGTTGAGGCGATCATGATTTGATTGACAAGTTTCGCCTGCTGACCACTTCCAGCGCCACCGTGGTGAACGATGGTCTTTCCCAGCAGCCGAAAGAGCGGAAGAGCCTGCTCAAAGGTCGCCGTGCGACCACCCACGAGAATTGAGAGCGTTGCGTTGCGCGCGCCGATGTCGCCTCCAGTCACAGGTGCATCGAGTGTCGCTACTGCGCATTCGTTCGCTGCATCCTGAATCGATCGCGCGAGTGAGGGAAGGCTGCTCGTCATGTCTATGAGCAATGGAGCTGGAGTTGACGCTCGTAAGGTTCCGTGCTTGCCTAAATGGACCTCCTCAACATCACACGGCAAGCCAACCATCGAGACAACCACATCCTGTCCATCGGCAGCTTCACGCGGAGTCTCAGCCCACGCAGCCCCCCGCTCGAGGAGCGGTCGCGCGCGCTCCTTTGTGCGCGTGTGAATCGTGACGAGGTGGCCAGCCTGCATGAGATGTCCCACCATCGACGACCCCATGACTCCACAACCGATCCAGGCGATCCGCTTCGAGGTCTGCATCGACGCGAGAATACGATTGAATTATCCTCGTGCACCCCCTCGAACCCACGCGAAACTGAGGGCGTACCGAAAGGATGCATCCACCCATGACCTCACGACACAGTTCCAGTCACGCGACTCCGAACCGCGACATAGCACAACTCGAACGGGAGGTTGTTGCTGCGAGCGCTCCATTTCGCCATCTCGTCGACCAGATCCAGCGAGTCATCGTCGGGCAGGACGCGCTGATCGAGGGACTGCTTTGCAGTCTGCTGATGAACGGCCATGTGCTGATCGAAGGCGTCCCGGGGCTTGCGAAGACCACCGCTGTGAGTTGTTTGGCGCGCGGCATCAACACTGGATTCCGCCGAATCCAATTCACTCCCGACCTGTTACCCGCAGATCTCATTGGAACCCTCATCTATCGCCCGAACACTGGTGAATTCACCGTGAAGCAGGGTCCGATCTTCTCAAACATCGTGCTCGCAGATGAAATCAACCGCGCGCCGGCCAAGGTGCAGTCGGCACTCCTTGAGGCGATGCAAGAACGGCAGGTCACCATCGGTGACACGACCTATCCCCTCCCCGATCCCTTCCTCGTGCTCGCGACGCAGAATCCGATTGAGCAGGAAGGCACGTATTCACTTCCCGAAGCCCAGGTCGATCGGTTCGCGATGAAACTCGTGGTGACCTACCCATCACACAAAGAAGAACGCCTCATCCTTGATCGAATGGCGCGCACGAACACAGCGCTCAACGTCGACTCGGTGCTCTATCCGGCTGACATCACCGCCGCGCGTGACCTCGTCGATCAGATTTTCATGGATGATCGAATGAAGGACTACATCGTTGATTTGGTCACTTCAACACGAAATCCGAAGACTCACCGCGTTCCGATTGAGGGACTCGTGCAGTACGGCTGTTCGCCGCGCGCGACGATCGCGCTCACGCTTGCGTCGAAGGCGAAGGCATTCCTCGATGGACGCGGCTACGTCGTGCCGCAAGATGTGAAGGACGTCGCGCCGCAGGTCTTGCGCCATCGCCTAGGACTCTCGTATGAGGCTGAGGCGGAAGAGAAGACCGCCGACGACATCGTGCGGGCACTGCTCGATCACGTGCCTGTCCCCTAATCACTCGCGATGTTGACCGCTGAGACTATTCGCAAGATCCGGCGCATCGAGATTCGTACCTCACGCGTTGTGCAGGAAGCGGTCGCGGGGAGGTATCTCTCGGCATTCAAGGGGCGCGGAATGGAGTTCGAAGAGGTGCGCCCTTACGAACTTGGAGACGATGTCCGCACGATTGACTGGAACGTCTCGGCGCGAGCGGGCTCTCCGCACATCAAACTCTTTCGGGAAGAGCGCGAACTCACGGTGCTGCTCGCGATCGACCTCTCGGCTTCCCTTCGTTTCGGATCGCAAGGCCAACTGAAGCGCGAGCTCGTGGCGGAGGTCGCGGCAACCCTCGCGTTCAGCGCGACACGCAACAATGACAAGGTGGGACTCCTCTTGTTCACCGATCAAATTGAGCGCTTCGTTCCGCCGCGCAAGGGGCGCCGACATGTGTTACGTATCGTGCGCGACCTGCTTGCGCACTCTCCGCGGGGCATCGGAACCGACCTACCGGCTGCGCTCGATGAATTGAACCGAATTCAGCGCCGACGCGCCGTGGTCTTTGTGGTCAGCGACTTTCTTGACGAGGGGTGGGAGCAACCACTGGCGATCGCACGACGGCGACACGATCTGATCCCCGTTGCGATCACCGATCGGCGCGAACACGAATTGCCTTCAGCAGGATTGATCGAGCTTGAGGACGAAGAGAGCGGCGCCCGGGTGATCGTTGACTCGTCAAGTCGCCGCGTGCGTGAACACTTTCGAACGAGTGCGATTGAGCGCACTGAGCGGTTCCAACGTGCATTGCACCGGCTGAAGCTCGAACCGCTCATGCTCGAAACGGGGCTCGACTATGTCGAACCGATCACCGCCTACTTCCGTAAGCGCGAAGCGCGGAGGACTCGATGACGGTTGGCAGGTCCATCCTCTGCACGCTCTGCACAACCACTGCGCTGTCTTGCTTCGTGCACGCGCAGGTCCCAGCGTCCACTGCACCATTCACCGTGGCGCCTCGGCCGCCGCATGAGATTGCCCTCGAGGCCTCCGAGGCCGGCGTCACCCTGACCCTGAGGGCTCCAACCGACATCGTGGAGGTCGGAACCGAGTTGCCGTTCACTCTGACAATCTCGAGTGAGGCGACGGTGGCGGTCACGAATCCCACCGTCACAGGCGAACACGGCCCATTCGAGTTGCGGGAAATCGAACGGAGTGCACGTCGAGATGACGAGCGTCGCGTTGTGACACTGCGCTTCGCTGCCACGACATATCTGAGCGGCCAGCTCGAACTTGCGGCCCTTCCAGTGGAGTTCAAGGGGACGGATGGGGTCACGAGCACTCTCGCAGTCGGTCCGGTGCCCATAGAAGTGATAAGCCTCGTCGGTGCCGAGTTCGATCCCAGTGTCTTCCGCGACATCAAGGGTCCCGTCGCGATCGATTTCGGACACTGGTGGTGGTGGATTGCGGGCGGTGTTGGCATCGTTGCACTGATTGCGCTCATTACATCGTGGATCCGCCGCGGCAAGGCAGCCAATGAGAGGCTATTGACTGCATGCGAATGGGCGAATCGCGAACTTGAACAACTCGCGCGTGATCGCCTGATCGAGCGTGGCGATGTCCATCGCTTTTGGGTTCGACTCTCTGGGACGGTCCGGGAGTATGTCGAACGTCAGTTCAACATCGCCGCCCCCGACCAGACAACCCAGGAGTTTCTTTCGAACGCGGCGACGCACGCTCAAATCGATCAGGCGCACCGGGCGACCCTCGAACGATTTCTTCGCGCGGCGGATCGTGTGAAGTTTGCAGCGCATCGCCCGCAACACGAGGAGTGCCGCGCTGGGCTGGAGTCGGCACGCACATTCGTCCAGGAGACGACGCCAGCGAAGGCCAGCGAGGCTCGGTCCAACGAGTTCACAGGAGCTGGAGTCCACTGATGAACTCCATTCAACTACTCGCATGGTGGATGGTGCCGCTCGTCGTGTTGGCTCCCCTTGGTGCCTGGCGGTATCTCTCCCACACACGCCGAATGCGGATCGGATACTCATCCGCGACGATCGCGCGTTCTGGTGGCACTTCACTTGCTGTACGCCTGCGCTGGGTTCCGATCGCTCTGCGATGCGCGGCGATTGCGATGCTTGCGATCTGCCTGGCCCGACCGGTGATTGCGCACTCTCAAGCCAAGGTGTTCGTCGAGGGAGCTGCCATCCAACTGGTTGTCGACCGCTCTGGGTCGATGCGCGCGCTTGATTTCACACTGGATGGTTCAAGGTCGAACCGACTCGATGCGGTCAAACGAGTCGGAAGTGCGTTTGTCCGAGGGGGCGATGGACTTCGCGGACGACCAGACGATCTCGTTGGACTGATTGTGTTTGCTCGCTTCGCAGACAGCCTCTCACCGCTCACTTTGGACCACGGCTACCTCATCGACGCGCTGAACCACTCTCAACCAGCGACGGATTCTTCAGAAGATGGCACCGCAATCGGTGATGCAGTTGCGCTTGGGGTCGAGCGCCTACGCGATGCAATGTCGAATGCAAAGACGGGTGACGGTCGGCAGCCTATTCGCAGTGCGGCACTCATTCTGATGACAGATGGAGAGAACAACGCTGGAGATGTCGACCCGCGTGTCGCTGCTGACCTCGCAGCGACCTACGGAATCAAGATTTACACGATCGGAGTTGGGACGCGAGGCACCGCGCCGTTTCCGATGGGAACAGACCCCTTCGGTCGACAGATCATCCGAAATGTCCCCGTGTCGATCGATGAGGAACTGCTGACCGACATGGCCACGCGCAGTGGCGGTGCGTACTTTCGCGCGACCGACACCGATTCACTTCACTCCATCTATGAACAAATCGATCAAATGGAAAAGACCACGACAGAGCAGCGCCAATCGCTGCACTTCACCGACCTTGCCGTGCAACCTTCGCACTTCGCTGGACTCTCAATCCCACCGTTCCTTGTCGCAGTCGCGGTGCTGCTCGGCAGTGAACTGCTGCTCGTCTGTACACGACTGCGGAGTGTGAACTAGCCGCATCTTCTCAGATGGACCTTCACTTCAACAACCTCGCATCCATGCACTGGTTCTGGCTCGTGGCAGTGCTGGCGTTGCTCGTCGTGCACACAGCACTGTGGCGGGGACGCGCATTGCGTGCATTCATTGCAGAGCCGAACGCGATGCAACTCAGTGGGCGAGTCGCATCGACGCGCTCGGTGGTGCGCCCTGCGATCCGAGCGGTGCTTGTGCTCGGTGCACTTGTCGCTGTCGTGGTTGCGCTAATGGATCCTCGATGGGGCGTCCAGAGCGAAGAAATCAAGCGGCGAGGGGCGGATGTCATGTTCGTCATTGATGTCAGCCGCTCGATGCTTGCTGAGGATGCAACTCCAAACCGATTGAGTCGTGCGAAGGCATTCGTTGAGGATGCCGTTTCGCGCATGGGAGGGGACCGCATTGGGCTCGTTGATTTCGCAGGGGTGGCTGCGCTTCGCGCGCCGCTCACCTTGAACTATGGGGCGCTCCTAACGAGCGTGCAAGGGCTCGAACCCAAGGGGTCGCTTCGTGGAGGGTCGATGCTTGGCGATGCGCTCACGAAGGCTGCTGAGAGTTTCTCGAGCGATGCGATTGCGGGCAGAGCGATCGTCGTGCTCTCGGATGGCGAAGACATGGGAAGTGACCCAGTCACCATTGCCAAGGCGATTTATGAGTCGCAGGGAATCCGCATTTACACGGTCGGCATTGGAGACACCGCCGATGGTGCCAGGATTCCGGTCGATACAGGCGGCCAGCGCACTTGGATTGTGCACGATGGCCAAGAAGTGTGGACGAAGATGGATTCGGCGACGCTGCGCGATGTCGCACAGAGCGCCGGCGGAGTTTTTGTGCCCGCAGGTACCGCACAGGTCGACTTAGGGGAGATTCTCGAACGCTCGCTGGGCGACCTCGAGCGCGGCGAGTTTGAGACCTCGACAATTCAGCGAACCATCCCGAGATTTCAGTGGCCAGCCGCCTTCGCCCTGCTGCTGCTTGTGGTGGAGAGTCTCGTGCCAGATCGGGCGAGCCGCCGACCACTCACCACGGGAGTTCGCACATGAATCTGCCAATTCGCTTCGCGCTCGTGTTCGCCGCTGCAGGGTGGTTCGTCGCGGACGCCCTCGCCGAGCGGTCCGCCGCGCAGTCAATTGACGCGAACGCATTCCGTGCTGCCGTTATCGAGGCAGAGCGCGCGATGAAGACTGAAGATTACAAGGCCGCGGAGGCGGCGTGGGGGCGAGCCGTCGCCGCAGATCCCACGAACTCGCCTGCGCTGTTCAATCAGGGAGTCGCCCAGTACCGCAGTGGAAATCTGAAGGCGGCGGCCGAGTCGTTCGCAAGCGCATCGCACTCAGCGGACTCGCGGCTTGCGGCACATTCGATGTTCAACCAAGGCAATGCCCTCTATGCAGACGTCCTTGCGCAACTCGATAAGCAGTCAGCACCCGCTGGAGCGGATCGTCGTGAACAGCTCGCCGCGCCTCAGAAGGAGATGGAGGATGCAATCGCGGCGACGCGCAATGCGTTTACCCACTTCAAGGATGCTGCGGTGGCTGATCCGAGCGATCGCGATGCCCGCGTGAACGCTGAGACTGCAGCGCGGCTTCTAAAGCAACTCGAAGAGTTGCAACAGCAAAAGCAAGAGGAACAGCAGGAGAAGCAACAGAATCAAGACTCGAGTGACCAACAGAACAAGGATGAGGGTGAACAGCAGCAACCAGAGCAAGGGGACAAAGCAGAACAACAGAACCAACCTCAGCAGGGCGACCAGCAACAACAGCAAGAGCAGCAACAACAGCAGGAACAGAAGTCAGGGTCGAGCGACAAGCAAGCAACGCCAGAGGATCAATCCACCTCGCAAGACGGCAACCAACCGAAGCCGCCTGAAGCAGGCGATGCTCCTGCCTCTGCGAGTCAGACATCGCAGGACCAACAGGAACAGGACCATCCGAAACCTGACGGAGAGCGTGTCACTGGGGCACCGCTCACCAAGCAAGAAGCGGAACAGCTCCTGCAGGCCGTTCGAGACCGTGAGAAGTCGAGAAGGGAGTCCATGCAGATGGCCCAGCAGCGCAGGCAGGCTCCCGCGTCCAAGGACTGGTAGAACCGAGAACATCAGATGCACTTCATCGAACTTCGAACGCCTTGTCGCGCTATGAACCTTTGCGCGGTCGCACTCGCATGCTGCATCGGTCGGTCAATTCACGCGACCGACGTGCAGTTCACGCTCTCACCGCGCGAGACATGGATCGGCAGTCCGTCAGTCATGAAGATTGTGGTTCGCGATGGCGATGTGATTTCTGAGCCAACACTCCCTCGCGTCCCGGGGCTCGACATTGAGGTTCAACCTGGGCGCCAATCGATGAACTCGATGAGCATCGTGAATGGGACGATGTCGCGCCAAAACACAACCACGATTTCAGTGCTGCTGACGCCATCCGCCGCAGGAGTCTTCGCGGTGCCGCCCATCACTCTCGTTGTGGATGGACAAACTTTCTCAAGCGCAGCCACGACCCTTTCGGCGGCGCTGTCCACGACTGGCGATCTGCTTCGGGTCGAAGTTCTCGGCGACAAGTCACGCGTCTGGATTGGCGAGCCGCTTGGAATCACCCTGCGAATTCTCGTCAAGCCGTTTCGAAGCGACGAACACAAGGTGACGCTCGGCGAGGGGGACATGTGGCAGTTCATCGATCAGGATCGCTGCGAGTTCGGCCCATTTTCTGATTCGATTCGGCAGCTCGCACAGCGTGGCCAACGCCCACTAGGGCGGGAGGAACTCGTCGATGGGATCGCCTATCTCACCTACGACCTGCACGGTGAGTTCATGCCATCAGCAAGCGGGACTCCCGCATTCGATGACATCCGCATCGCGTGGAACTACCCAATGCGATTGAATGCGACACGCGGATTTTTCGGAGGAAACGAGCTTTCAGTTTCGGCAACCAAGCCGATCAGCGCGGTCCCGTCAGCGAGTGCCATTTCAGTGATGCCCCTGCCCCTCGAGGGGCAACCAGTGGGATTCAAGGGAGCGGTCGGCTCGTTCGAATTGCACGTCAGCGCAAAGCCGCTGCGGGTGGCGGTCGGCGATCCGATCACCCTGACGATGACGATCACCGATCTGAACAGGTCAGGCGGTCTCGCGCAGCTACAACCCCCCCCGCTCGAGACTCCCGAGCTGCTTGCCGACTTCCGGATGCCGTCTGAACCTCTCGCTGGAACGATCTCGGGAGACGAGAAAACATTTACTCAGACTCTGCGCCCCGTACGCACTGGAGTGAGCGCAATCGCTCCAATCGCATTCTCGTGGTTCGATACAACCACGGGCACCTATCGAACCACTCAGAGCGATCCAATCGCAATTGATGTCGTCGCGTCTGATCACATCTCAACTGATGCAATCCTTGGCAGACCTGCCGGGGACAACACGACAGCGAGAGCGGCAACTGCAAGCGAACAGGGATTCGTTGCGGGGGTTCAGCCGACCCTCTCAATGGTGCGGAGTCAGGCATATGAACTCAACTGGGGCCTTGCCTTGGGGGTGCTCACACTTCCACCAGCGCTGTGCGCGAGCGTGGTGCTGGTCCGGCGAAGGCGGGATCGGTTTGCTGGCAATGCGGCGGCTGCGCGCGAACTGAACGCGTTGGCATCCGCAGCGAAACTTCTCGCGAACGGCGAGTGCGCGCAGGCGCTCTGTGGATACATCGCCGACAGACTTCACCTACCGAGCAGGTC
>SYHM01000092.1 GCA_005799205.1 Planctomycetia bacterium
GCCGTCGGCAAAGTTCGCGTCGAAAAGCGTGAGGATGCCGATCGACGCCACGCGAATGATGTTGACGAGAATGGCAATGGGAACACCGAGCGCCACGAGCAGAATCTGCTGCCACATCGCGGTGAGATTTGTGTACGCGAGGAACACTCCAAGCGCCAGAAACGCCACCAACATGCGCATGCCCGAGCACGCCTCAGCGACATTGAGCGGGTGAGCAACACCATCGGACCAAATCGTCAAGGTGTTTCCGCTGCGTTCCACTTCGGTGCCAACGATGACGAGCAACACTTGTGCCCCGACGGCCGCGATGTCCTGCAGTTGAAATGTCAGCTTGTTAAGCAAAACCTCTGAGACGGTCTGGCCAAACACACAGGAAAACGCAAGCGGAAACCACAACCAACGCATCGCGGAGGTTCCAAACAACAACCATGCGCTCCCAAACAGCGTCAGCGCTGGACCGAGCGACATGATGTTGTGGTGATACAGCGGCTTTGGACCAAAGACGCACAGCATGTACCACGCGACACCGATGAGGACTGGCACGAGCCCGAGCCAGCACTGCACAAACGGTTGAAGCGCGCTCAGTTCGCCTCGGCGGAGCCAGATGAAGTATCCCGAGACGATCGGGATAATCAGCGTGTGCCCCCAATCGCTCGGCTGGGCCCAGGCAAACCGAATCTGTTGCTGCACGAAATCTGAAAACACGAATCCAAAGAGCCCGAGCAGCAGAATTCCCGCGCCGAGCGCGACCCCCTGCGATGCAACGAACTCGCGTCGGGGCGAGGTTCGTGAATCTGCTGATGGAAGAAGAGTGGTCAAGGCGGATGCGTGAGTTTGCAGGAACAAGTCTGGCTTCAGAGTGGTCGGCGTTTTCGCCCCCATTCATGAAGGGGAAGGTGGGCTAGAAGTTGATCGTCTCTTGCTGAGGCGGAGGCCCGAAGACATCGTTTCCCCAGTTCCTGTCAAGGAGAAAACCGAAGCCATAGGTCATTCGAAGTCCGTTCCGGAATACCGCGAGCGGTGTCGCCCAGAAATTAGTTCCTATAACTATGTAGTCATCCTTCTTGAGCACAACATCTGGCTCCCCACGGTTGCGGATCGCAGCGAGATTGAGCCGGATTGCAGCTTCGCGGCCACCTGGCAATCTGCGCACGAGGTCAACTCGTTCTGGGATAGCGATTTGTGAGAGTCCGCCAGCGGTCGCGACGAGTCGACTGAGAGTCAATCGCCCGTACGACGGCAACTGGAACACCCCTGGTCGATTGATCTCTCCATCGATGTAGACCATCCCAATTGGAGGAAACTGCAGATAAATATCATCACCGGGGCGGATCACCACATTCTGCGAGGCATCGCCACGCACGAGCCGGTCATAGTCGACCTCGATAATGCGGGTTTTCAGGATTGTGCTCGCACTCGTGTTCTTCGATTTCGTGAGCGAAGGGAGCACACTTCGCGCGGCCTCCCCAGTCAACGCCGCACCAGGGGGGACGGGCACGTTAGGAACTGAGACTGTGACAGGCGAGGGTGCTGACTCACCGGTACCTCGAATTCGAACCCATTGCTGGCTGTTCACATCGAAGATGAATGAGTCGCCTTCGTTGGCGAGTTGCGCCGTTGGAGTTCGCTGAGTGGCGGATTGCAAGTTCACGCTGGGTGAGTCGGTCGTCGAGGGCGGCTCGAGTGTGTCGATGTCTATGGGAGGTGGGGCCTGTTGAGACCCGACCGCACCAGGACTTGGTGCGGGACTTGGCGCGGGACTTGGCGCGGGACTTGGCGCGGGACTTGGCGACTCAACCGGCTGCTCTGGCGCTGGTGGCGGAGCTGGAGTTGGTGGCGGAACTGGCGCTGGTAATGGAGCTGGGGTCGGCGCGCCATTCAACTTGTTGATCAGCGCTTCGATGTCGACAGGCTGTGCGGTCGTGTTTTGGCTTGAAACTGGCTGAATCGGCGGCGGTGGATCGGATGGCGTCGGCGGGGCATCGCCGCCCGACGCGGCGTCATCGGCGGCTCCCTCTTCGGTCGACATTGACCTCACGATGAGCACTCGCTCGGTCACAACATCAGCGCCACCTGCCATGGCGATCGCCTGCGTCAATCGAAAATTAGGCTTGTTGAGCGCAAAAACGCCAGCGTTCTGGACTGCCCCTTGAATCGTGAATTCAAAGCTGCGACCCTCCTGAATATCAACCGTCACGGTCGGATTCTTGATGAAAACTTGGAGTTTCTCTCGAATCGCCTCTCGCAACTCCGCCAGCGTGAGCCCAGCCGCCTTGACCTCGTTAATCGTTGGAAGGCGGATGTACCCGCCCTGATCGACAACTCGGACCGCCGCTTCGGTGCGGCCTTGCGTGATGAGTTCGTAGATCTCAACCGCAAGAACGTCACCCGACGCGAGTCGATACTGCATCGTGTTCGCGACAAGGTCTTGCGCCTCTGGAGGGCCCGTCACACCGAGAGGCTCCTCGGCCGGCTCAATGACGTCGATCCGGTCGAGTACTGGAAGGGTCGTCGGCGTGTGCTCGTAGTAGCCAGTCACGCTGGGATTCATGAACGAATCTGTCTCGCACCCACAAAGTGCTGCCATGAGCACCATCCCAACCAGCGGCGATCTCAGATGCCCTGGAGTGGTTCGAAATCGAGATTCAGAACGTGATAATCGCATCTAGATGAGTCTCAATGGCCTTCGCGAAAGGGCGAAGGATAACGGAAACCGATTTACAGAACGCACTTCCGATCGAATCAGTTCGAGAAAGGTCGAAAAGTTGTGTTCAGTTTCGAACGAGTTCTTCAAGGACTGCCATCCGCGCGGCGACTCCATGTGTGACCTGACGGAGGATGCGGCTGCGAGTCGGGTCATCTGCAACCCGATCGTCGATTTCGATGCCTCGGTTGATCGGACCTGGATGAAGAATGACCACATGGGGAGCGAGCGATTGAATCCGTTCTGGGGTGAGACCGAACATCTGTCGATAGTCACTCGAAATCGCCCCGCCAGCGGCTCGTTCGAATTGCACTCGCAACATCATCACAGCATCGACTCCTTCGAGAGCCGTATCCAAATTCGTCATCGTCGTAACGGTGCCTGGTCCTTGCGTAATTCGCTCGAAACTCTTCGAGACCAGGGTTGGTGGACCCACAAGTCGAACGTGGGCGCCAAGAGTCGCGAGCGCGTGCGTGGTTGAGCGGGCGACGCGACTGTTGATGATGTCGCCGACAATCGCGATCGTGCGGCCTTCGACTGATCCAAACTCTTCCTGAAGTGTCGAGACATCGAGCAACCCCTGCGTTGGATGCTCGTGGCGACCGTCACCGGCGTTGATAACTGGGCACTTCACCCCATCGGCGATCATTTGCGCGCCTCCCGAAATCGCGCATCGCACGACGATCGCAGCGACACCCATGCACTCGATGTTTCGCGCTGTGTCGACGAGTGTCTCTCCCTTGTTCAAACTCGATCCACTTGGAGTGAGGTTGAAGACTTGCCCCCCGAGCCTGTGGACGGCCGTCTCGAAACTGCAGCGCGTTCGGGTTGAGTCTTCAAAGAACAGGTTTGCGATCACACGGCCACTGAGCGAGGTGCGATTTGGAGCCTTCCCCTCTGCAATGGGAACATTCCTGCGCGTGGCATCGAGCAGTCGGGTGAGTTCTTGCCGGGGCATACCCGCGATCGTGAGAAAGTCTGTCAAGGTTTATGTCGCACGCTTCGTTGGCGATAGTAGTTCAAGCCCCTGTGTGATGGAGCGAATCGGAAGGACTTCGCCAGCGCGGCGTTTGATCGCGTCGATCTGCGCCGCGGGAACGAGAACTGTGCGGCAACCACGGCGAATGGCCTCAGCGACGCGTTGTTCGAGCATGCGGACGGGACGAATCTCGCCAGAGAGACCGACCTCACCGATGATGGCGGTCGCGGGAGCGAGTGCGCGCGAGAGGTGTCCGCCAGCGATCGCAAGGCAAAGCGCGAGGTCTGCAGCCGGCTCGACGATTCGAAGTCCTCCAGCGACCGATGTGTAGATGTCCTGATCGGCGAGCCGCAATCCCCCGTGCTTTTCGAGCACCGCAATCATCATCGAGAGGCGGCCGCCATCCATACCGCTCGACTTTCGCTTGGCGTTTCCAAGAAACCCTGCGGCAGCAAGCGCTTGAATCTCTGCGAGCAAGACGCGGCTGCCTGCCATCACTGGCACGACAGCCGTCCCGGGGCGTGGTTCGGTCGCGGTCGCCGCAGCAAGTGCGCTCTCATCAACTTCGGCGAGTCCCGATCCCGTCATTTCAAAGAGGCCGATCTCGTGGGTCGACCCGAAACGATTCTTCGTCGCGCGCACGAGGCGATAGGCGTGGTGGCGCTCCCCTTCAAACGACAACACGACATCGACGAGATGCTCGAGCAGTTTGGGTCCTGCAAGGTCGCCCTCTTTGGTCACATGGCCGACGATGATGACGACGGTGCCGGTCGACTTTGCGAACTGCACGAGCTCGAGGCAGCAACGCCGTAGCTGTGTCATCGAACCCGGAAGCGCGTCGGCGTCGTGCCGGTGCACGAGTTGAATGCTGTCGACGGCGAGCAGCGTTGCTTGAACACGCCGGGCCTCGTTGGTGATTCGCGCGACTGAACTCTCGGCGAGCAAGAAGAGATTTGCGTCGCGCGTTGCCGAGTCACTCTCGCCAAGAATTCGCTGCGCGCGCAACTTGACCTGCTGCGCGCTCTCTTCGCTGCTTGCGTAGAGCACGCGTGACCCCTGCGCGGCAAGTTTCGAAAATGCCTGCAATAACAGGGTGCTTTTGCCAATTCCAGGATCGCCCCCTACGAGCACCGCGCTTCCGGGAACGAGCCCACCTCCAAGGGTGCGATCGAACTCGTCGATGCCCGTCGGGAGGCGCGGAACCTCAAGTGGCGAGATTTCGGCAATAGGAGTCGCGCTTGGCGGCATGCCGTCGGGCGTCATGCGCGGCGACTCTTCGTCGGCTCCCTCATCCGCTTGAAATGGTTCAGAGGTGTCCCACGCGCCGCACTCGAGACATCGACCAGACCACCGAGGAGCGACCGCGCCACAATCGCGGCAAACGAAACTGGTCTTGAGTTTGGACACGAACCGCAGTGTAGAGCGGTCTGAAACAACCCTTTGAAACTGGAAGTTCTTCCTACAAACAAACCGCGGGCGCCGGTCGAGTCGGAGTTCGGTCGGCACCCGCGAGAGGCAAGACGGATGTCCTGTCGCGGCAAGAAGATCATTGCCGCGCGTGAACTCTAGTCGAAGAACGCGAGAGCGCGCAAGCTGAGGTCGCGCGAGATCACTTCATCAAGCGACGCATCTGTGCAACCCAGAGTCCGTATTCGAGCACGCTGTCGATCTTCTCGCGGCGTGAAAGGGGTGCGCCCAATGATGCAGATCCGAACGCTGTCTCATGACGCCACGCCCAGTACGCCCCCGCGAATCGAAAGCGCGTTGTGGCGCCCAGGCGCGCGAGTGCGAACAGGGCACGCATAATGTTGACGGGGGTGAGTCGCATCGAGTGACCGTCTCTTAGTGAATCGAGATGATCCCCTGCCGATCATCCTGAATCGGAGCATCGCTCAGCGCCGTGGGATGGGTCGACGCAGAGGCTGGCACTTCACCTGCGAGCGGCGAAAAACGACTGCCCGCAAGAGGAAGCCTGTGGTTGGGTGTGAGTTGGCGGGGCATGTAAGGCCGCACGAGACAGACGATCGCGATACACGCAAGCGAGGCGATCCACATGTACTGCGTGATCCCGAAGAAGGTCATGACCGCTGCTGCAGTCAAGACAAGGAGTGATGTGGGAATCATTCCTTCCCACGCGAGCTTCATGAGTTGGTCAAAGCGAAATCTCGGAAGCGTCCAGCGGATCGCCATCGTGAACGCGACGACGAGTCCAGTCTTTCCAAGCATGATGGCCATCTGCGCGAGAATGACTGGAAGCGACGCGACGAGCGGAAGCTCGAAGTTCCACGCGCTCGGCGTGATTCCGCCGAGTGGATTGATGCTGAATCCGCCGAGGAAGAGCAACGCGAAGAAGGCGCTCCCGGTGATGACGTGAAAGTACTCAGCGAGAAAGAACATCGCGAAGCGCATCGATGAATACTCGGTGTGAAAGCCTCCCACGAGTTCGCTCTCGGCCTCGGCGAGGTCGAATGGCGCGCGGTTCGATTCAGCGAGCATGCACGTATAGAAAAGGATCGCAACAATCGGCTGCTGAATAATGTTCCAGCTGGAGTGTTGTTGATGCGCGATGATCACATAGGGGTCGAGCGATCCTGCAACGAGAATGATGCAGAGCAAACAGAGCCCCATCGGAATCTCGTACGAGATCATCTGCGCGCTCGCGCGAAGCCCTCCGAGGAACGAGAACTTGCTGCCGCTCGCCCAGCCGCCCAGAGCGACTCCATAGACGCCCAGGCTCGTGACGGCGATGAGGTAGATGACGCCAACGTTGAGGTTTGCGCCTGCGATCTTGACGAGAGTGCCGTCGAGGGTCCATGACGCCGGCAGCAGTGATGTGACAAATGTGGGCAGCGTCGAGAGGTCAAAGACCCCTCCCCACGGAATAATGACAAACGCCGCCATCGCGGGAAGAATCGCAAGGCCAGGACCGAGCGTGAAGAGGATCACATCCGCCGCGCGCGGAGTGTGTTCTTCTTTCATGATGAACTTGAGTCCATCGGCGAGTGGCTGCAAGAGACCCTTGGGACCGACGCGATTGGGACCAACGCGGTCCTGCATCCATGCGCTGAGCTTTCGTTCGAGCATCACCCCGTACGCGCATCCGCCGAGCAGCACATGCACCATCACGAGGATCACGATCACGCTCGCGATCAGTTGCGAGAGACCGCCGGTGATTGGGACGAGACTTTGCACGCTATCCATGGGATTTGGAGTCTAGCGTTCACGCAATGCAGGGGTGCAGAGCGTGCGGCGCGATCTCTCGTGCCCTCGCGAGCCCCTACTTCCTCGAGTACATCGCGGCGTCAAGAATCGACCAGAGGTGGATGATCCATCCCAACAGGAACCACCAAAGCACCGTCGCAAGCAAGAACATCACGACAGCCTTGATGAGCCGGCCTTGCAGCAATTGGCCCAGGCCTGGGATAAAGAAACTGCACAGCGC
>SYHM01000093.1 GCA_005799205.1 Planctomycetia bacterium
CACGACCGCACCGATGCCCGGCATCGTCGTGCGATTGGCACAGTGGATTTCGTCGTACTACTGCGCTCCCATCGGTGTAACGATTGCGAGCATGACACCAACCGCAGTACGCAAAGGCATCGGACGCGTGCATTCGCAGGCAGTTGACCTCGCGCCCGTGCAGCCGGCCGTGAAAAAGTTGCACCCGAATCGACAGGCGATTCTCGAGCGCATCGCCCAGTGGCCGGCAGCTGAGCGCCCAGTCGACGTTGATGCACTGCGCGACGCATGCGCCCTCGCAACACGCGCTCCGATTCTTGCACTTGTCAAGAGTGGACATCTGACGGCGGTTGCACGCTCGTCGGTGCAGGCGAAGTGGCGCGCAACAGTCCTTACGGCGGGGTCGGCGCCAGTGCTCACGCCGCAGCAGCGGGCTGTGGTTGATTCGATCGATGCCAGCCGGAATTCGGGCTTTTCACAGCATCTTGTGCACGGGGTCACTGGGGCTGGCAAGACCGAGGTGTATCTCAACCTCGCGCGAAACGTGCTCGAGAGCGGTCGATCAGTCCTCTTTCTCGTACCTGAGATATCGCTGACTCCGCAGACTGGCGGACGGATCGCTGCGCGATTTCCTAGTTACCCCATGGCGATCTTGCACTCAGGCTTGACCGCCGCGCAGCGTCACGAACAGTGGATCGTTGCGAGCCGTCCAGGGGCCAAGATCGTGATTGGAGCGCGCAGTGCTGTATTCGCTCCGGTTGGTGACGAAGAACTTGGGCTCATCATCGTCGACGAAGAGCACGACCAGTCCTACAAGCAAGATCAGGCGCCGCGCTACAACGGTCGAGATGTCGCGATCCGGCGCGCGCAACTTGCAAAGTGTCCAATCGTGATGGGCAGCGCGACACCGAGCATGGAGAGCTGGTTCAACGCGACCACAAAGGGAATCGCCACCCTGCACCGACTGCCTGACCGTGCGCCTGGACTTCGAACCCCCAGAGTTGAAATCGTTGATTTTCGTCGGGAATCAATGCTGAAAAAGGACCGCCGAGTGCATCTCGTCGGCCCGACGCTCGAGACCGCGCTCAGGCAGTGTTTCGACCGCGCGGGGCAAGCGGTCGTGCTTCTCAATCGGCGCGGCTACGCCAACTGGATCGCGTGCCCAGACCAAGGTTGCGGCTGGAACATGCGCTGCGATCACTGCGAAGCTGGCATGGTTGTGCACCATGCCGCTGCAGGGGAGCGGCTCGCGACATTCACGCGCTGTCACCATTGCCAGACCGAACAGAAGGTGCCTATCCGTTGTCCCCGTTGCGCGAAATCGGTCGTGATCTTTGGCCTCGGTACACAACGGGTCGAAGAAGAGCTAGACCGACTTTTCCCCGATCTCTCTGCGCACGGCAGAATCGCCCGAGTTGATGGCGACACCATGCGCCACGCGAGCGAGTTTCACGAGACGCTCGAACGCTTTGGGCGAGGCGACATTCGCCTGCTGCTTGGGACGCAGATGATCGCAAAGGGGCTTGACTTTCCCAATGTGCAAGTCGTTGGAGTCATCAGCGCAGACACAGCTCTCAATCTGCCCGACTTTCGTGCAAGCGAACGGACATTTCAACTCGTATCGCAGGTGTCTGGACGGTGCGGCCGCAGCGATCATGCGGGGCGCGCAATCATTCAGACCTTCGAGCCAACGGCTGAGCCGATTCTCGCTGCGGCCCGCCACGATTATGTCGGGTTTGCGCGCGCAGAGATCAGTGTGCGTCAACGGTATGGATTGCCACCCTCGCACCGACTGACCCGCATCATCGTGCGTCACACGCACCCGAACACCGCCGAGCAGATCGCGCACGATCTGCACCGGGCGATCCTCGCGCTCGATGGGGCACGCGATGCTGTCGTGCGCGATCCCACCCCATGCGCTATCGCGCGGATCGCTGACCGCTGGCGATTCCAGATCGAATTGCTCGCATCGACTCCTGCGAAGATGCAGTCCCTCTTGGCCGCGGCCAGAAGCCGAGAGCTGTTCCATAATGGCGAACTCATCGCGGTCGATGTCGATCCTGTGGCGCTGCTGTGAGAATCCCAACAGTGGCGCGTGTGTCCCGGGTGCGGTCACTTTTCGACCCCTTGCTACACTCGGCAACGGGCTGCTGAGGCGACTCTTCACCCTTTTTTTCAGCACTCGAATGGAGCAAGTTCGTGACCCAGACTGGCCACGCCAATTCGGATTCGGGACTTCCCGCGCGCCAAGCGATCAACGGGTGGGACGCAGACTTTGTGGATGCACTTTTCGCCCAGTGGAGCCGTGATCCTCACTCGGTTGACGCCACGTGGCAGCAGTTTTTCGCTGGATTCGAGCTCGGCCTTGCTCGTCCTGTCCCACCAACGAAGGGATCGACTGCGCAAGACACCGCCGATGCCTCACGCGTGGCGGCGGCGTCGGGCACGTTGAGCACCTCAGGTGACCTGCAAGCGCAGCGTGGAGTCGACCTACTGATCGCGCGGTACCGCGAGTTCGGACATCTCGCTGCACAGCTCGACCCCCTCGGAACGACCCGCCCATTTCCCGATGCGCTCACGCTCGAGTCGGCAGAGTTGACAGATGCCAACCTCACACAGGCATTCGATCCTGGGTCACTTCCCATCGCTGCACCCGCGCTGTTGGCAGACATCATCGGCCAACTCGAGCGAACGTATTGCGGATCGACTGGCGTTGAGTACGCCCACATCACGAATCTCGAGCAGCGCGCGTGGGTCCGTGAGCGCGTCGAAGCAGCGCGAGGAAGGGCGAACTTCTCAAACGCGCAACAAACACACATTCTCAGTCGGCTCGTCGACTCAGATGCCTTCGAGAGTTTTCTTGCGATGCGCTATGTCGGCAAGAAGCGCTTTGGACTCGAAGGTGCCGACACCATCATCCCGATGCTTGATCGCGCGATTGAAACTGGCGCTGCGCTTGGAGCGCGCGAGTTCTGCTTTGCGTTCGCTCACCGCGGACGAGTGAATCTGCTGGCGAACATCGTCGGCAAGAAGTACGAGCAGGTCCTCACTGAGTTTGAAGAGAACTGGACCGCTGGATTTGCCGATGGCGGTGGCGATGTGAAGTATCACCAGGGGTACAGCTCGGATCGGCAGACCGCGTCTGGCAGTGTGCACCTCACCGCGAGCGCGAATGCATCGCATCTCGAATTCGTCAATGGCATTGTGCTCGGTCGGACGCGCGCGAAGCAGGATCTTCGCAATGACAGTGACCGGCGCGAGGTCGTGCCGATTCTCGTGCACGGTGATTCATCCTTCCCTGGGCAGGGCTCAGTCGCTGAGTGTTTCAACTACATGAAGCTCGCCGGGTACGACGCCGGCGGCGCGCTGCACGTGATCATCAATAATCAGGTTGGGTTCACGACCAATCCTGAGGATGTCTTCGCAGGACAGTATTGCTCCGACCTTGCGAAGGCCTACGACGTGCCGATTTTTCATGTCAACAGCGACGACCCCGAAGCGTGTGTCTTTGCGATGCAGACTGCGACAGAGTTCCGACAGGCATTCGGACGAGATGCACTTGTCGAACTGTGGTGCTATCGAAAGAATGGCCACAACGAAACGGACGAGCCCTCGTTTACGCAACCCATCCTCTATCGACGGGTGCGTGATCATGCGCCCGTTGCCGCAACCTATCGAGACAAACTTGTTGCGGCTGGCGCCATTACGCGCGCCGATGCCGATGCACTTGTGTCGAAAGTGCATGACGCGATGGACCGAGCGCAACTCGCGGTCAAAGCGAAGCCAGTCTTCCCAGCGGTGGCCGCGTTTGAGGGTCGATGGAAGGGTCTCGACAACGCCTACCACGCTCACGATGACGAAACGGGCGTGTCGCTCGCGTCACTCGCGAAACTTGCGGCAGTGATTTCGTCGATTCCAGATCACGTCACGCCGCATCGGACGATCGCTCGAACGCTTGCAACACGCGCGGCGATCGATCCAGACACGAAGATTGACTGGGCGACAGCAGAATTGCTTGCGTATGGGTCACTGCTCGTCGATGGCTGCCGCGTACGAATCAGCGGACAGGATGTCGAGCGAGGAACATTCAGCCATCGGCACGCAGTCGTGACGTGCCAGGACACGGGTGGCAAGCACAATCCGCTTGCGACACTTGGGGCATTTGGTGTGTGGAACAGCCCGCTCACTGAGAATGCAGTCGTTGCGTTTGAAGTTGGGTACTCGCAGACCGATCCAAATGCACTCGTCATCTGGGAGGGCCAGTTCGGCGATTTTGCCAACGGCGCTCAGGTGATCTTCGATCAGTTTCTCACGAGCGGTGAAGTGAAGTGGCATCGTGCGTGCGGTCTTGTCTTGCTCTTGCCGCATGGCTACGAAGGGCAAGGCCCCGAGCATTCATCGGCGCGCATTGAACGATTCTTGCAGTTGTTTGCCAATGACAACTTCGAGGCGGTCTATCCGTCGACAACCTCGCAGATGTTTCACGTTCTGCGCAGACAACTCAAGCGTGATTTCAGAAAGCCGCTCGTCGTCTTCACACCCAAGAGCATGCTTCGGCTGCCTGCGGCGCAAAGTGCGGGCTGCGAATTCGTGCAAGGACACTTTGACCGCGTCATTGATGACGCCGCGGTCGCCAGTCCGTCTGAGGTCACCCGCCTGTTTTTCTGCAGCGGAAAGTACTTTCACGAACTTCACGCGCAGCGCGTGGTACTCGCCGATTCGACATGCGCGTTCGTACGTCTCGAGCAGATCGCCCCCTTCCCTGCCGATGGCATTGAAGCGGCGATGCAGCGCTATCCCAATGCGAAGGTGCACTGGGTGCAAGAAGAACCGCGCAACATGGGTTGCTATCGATTCGTTCAGGCACAGATGCTCGATCGATTCAATGTGAACCCGAGCTATGTCGGCAGGCCAGACTCGGCGACACCTGCAGTCGGCTCGACAAAGGCGCACGAGAAGCAAGCACGAGCGCTGCTCGCAGAGGTCTTTCCGACACTCGACGGAGTCTCGACCGAGATCAAGGAAAGCGAATCAGAACCACGTCTAACCACGAGTGAGAAGAAAAAGAGCAGTCGCAAGCCCACTGCAAACAAGCGCTGACGCGAACGCGAGGATGCACACATGATTGAAGTCGTTGTCCCAAGTCCAGGAGAGTCGATCACCGAAGTCACGCTTGGAACATGGCGCAAGAATGAGGGTGAGTGGGTTGAGAAGGATGAACTGCTCAACGAAATCGATTCTGACAAGGCAACGCTTGAGTTGCTAGCCCCCGCGGCGGGCGCGCTGCGACTCACAGTGAAGTCTGGGACCGAGCAAAAGGTGGGGGCACTCGTCGCCAAGATCGACGAAACGGCAAAGCGACCAGCGGGTGCAGTTGCTCCGACGAGTACTGCCGCACCTGCTCCTGCTGCCCCTCCTCGCAGCGCAAGCGCGTCAGGCTCGGAATCACCGACGCGCGTCTCAGGGGTCGCGAAAAAAGTCGCCGCGGCACGAGGAATCGATCCAGGTGCTCTCTCTGGAAGTGGGCCATCTGGCCGCGTGATGAAGATCGACGTCGAGGGAGCGGCACCAGGCATCGCCGCCAACGCGAGCGCATCGACAGCGCCGAGCGGAAGCCGCGGAGTTCGCCGCGAGAAGATGACTCGACTGCGTCAGAAGATCGCCGAGCGGCTCGTGAGCGCGCAGCACAACGCGGCGATGCTGACAACATTCAATGAAGTGGACATGAGCGAAGTCATGCGCCTGCGTGCCGAACATAAGGTCGACTTCGAAAAGCAGCACGGAGTCTCGCTTGGCTTCATGGGATTCTTCATTCGCTCGTGCGTCTCTGCGCTGCAGCAGTATCCGCGTGCCAACGCGTACCTCGCTGGTGATGAGATTGAGTTTCACGACTTCGTCGATATCGGCGTTGCGGTTGGAACTGAGCGCGGTCTTGTTGTCCCTGTGCTTCGAAGCGTCGAAACGCTCTCGCTTCCAGCGGTCGAGAAGACGCTGCGCGCCTGCGCAATTCGCGCCCGAGACGGCAAACTGAGCGTCGATGAGATGACCGGCGGCACCTTCACGATTTCGAATGGCGGGGTCTATGGCTCGCTCATGTCGACGCCAATCCTGAACCCGCCGCAGTCGGCGATCCTTGGAATGCATGCGATCAAGAAGCGTGCGGTTGAGGACCCCAACAACCCAGGACAGATCGCGCTTCGCCCGATGAGGTATCTGGCGCTCTCGTACGACCACCGCATCATTGACGGCGCCGAAGCCGTCGGATTTCTCGTTCATGTCAAGGACTGCATCGAAAACCCTGGACGCCTGCTGCTGGGTGTGTAAGAAGGAGCGCTTGCGATGAGACACCTGCCGCGACTGCTCACATGCGCCTACTTGAGTGCCCTTGTCACTGGATGTGACGGCGGAGACGACTCGCCACCACCATCGCCTGCGCCAGCGAAACCCGCAGCGTCGGCTCAGGCTGCTTCCACTGCGCCTCCGATGACGGTAGACATCAACAAGATCGCGGCTGATCTTGGTGCGGCTTACAAGACGCGCGCGACACTCACGGCAAAGATGACGAAGGGACAGAATCTTGATGCAGCTGAATGCACCGAGCTGTACACCGCAATGGAGCAGTGCGCGAAGATCTCGCAGGACATCTGCGACTTGCTCAGGAAGACCCCACGCTGGCAGCGCCAGATCACCGAATCGCTCGAGAAAAACGCCAAGAGCTCAATCATCGCCAACACGAAGGCTGAAAACGCCTACGCGAAAGCGAAGAAGTCGGGTCGGGTTGGCGCGGCGAGCGCTCCCTGCCCTGCGAACATCAAAGCGCTGGTCGAGAAGTACTCGATGTCAGAGATGCGCGTGAAAGGCTTGATGCCCTACACGAAAAGCGAGATGGAGTAAGCACCCGCCCGCGCTCGCTAGCGCGATTTTGAATTGCGCGCTGGCGTTGTGCCGGCTGCGTGTGCGGTCGTGCGCTGCGCAGTCGCTGGCTGTGTGATCGGATTGGCTCGACTCTTGGGGCGCACTGGAAGAGTGACTGGCGCGTCTGGGTTCGACTCTGCTGCGAGTTCTTCATCACCTGCGACGCCGGTGAAAATCAGCGCAGCCGAAACGCGCTCGCTTGCATCGACTGGCAAGTCTTGGCCACTCGCGAGGATCGCCTTGCGCCGCTCGGGCAACTGATCTGGCTTCACACCGAGGTACTGCAGCGACTCATCGATGACGTCGCGCACGACCGGCCCAGCAATCGATCCACCAAAGTGGCCCTTCTTCTTGTCTGGGTCATCGATCACACAGAGCACCACGATGCGAGGCTGTTCGAATGGGGCACCCGCGATGAAGTTGGCGACGTATCGATCTTCGAAGTAGCCCTTGCCTTGGTCGGGCGGTTTGGGGAGTTGTGCGGTTCCGGACTTTCCGAACATCCGATAGATCGCACTCTGCGCGCGCCGACCCGTGCCTTCTGTAAGCACCCCTTCCATTGCTGACCGCGTCTCGTGTGCGATCGATGAGGGGATCACCGCCGTGTGTGGAGAAGCGAGCACGCGTCCATCTGCGCTCACGGGAAGTGCAATGCGTGGCTGCGGCATCCACCCATCGGTGCAGAAGGTGCTGAACGCTCGAACCATTTGCAGTGGAGTCACGCCAATCTCATGCCCCATTGCAACCGAAGTCTGGGTGTACTTCGACCACGCGCTTGGCGAAGTCACAAGTCCCGCGGTCTCACCTGGTACACCCAGATTCGTCACCGCGCCGAACCCGAATCGCGCAACGGCCTTCTCTTGCATGTCTTCAAATGACATCCGCTCACCTGCGATCGCCATGCCGCTGTTGAGGCTTTTCACCAAGACGGTTCGCCATGAGACTGGACCGTAGTACTTGACGTCACGTATCGCGCGGCCAAAGCCCGTGCGATACGGGCCATTGGTTGGCGTCGGCACACGAGAGGCTGGAGTAAAGACACCGACTTCGGTTGCTGCGGCCCACACGAACGGTTTGAAGGTTGATCCTGGTTCAAATGGATCCGTCAGGCAACGGTTACGCCCGAGCGCTGGATCAATTCGCCTGCTCGGATCATCTGTGACTTCTCTCCAGCCAGAGCGCTTTCGCAGGGTGTCCGCCATCGCCAACACATCCCCCGAGAGCGGATCGAAGACCACGAGTCGGCCGCCTCCCGCGTTGTACTGCCGCACAGCCTCTGCGAGTCGACGCTCGGCAATGTCCTGCAAGACGAGATCGATTGAGAGTCGCACATCGGCGCCGTCGTCAGCAGGAACGAAGTTGCCATCTTCGATGTGCAGCACATTGCGCTGCACATCTCGTAGATATGTCAGTTTGCCGTTGGTTGCCGCAAGGCGCTTCTCGAATGCGAGCTCGGCGCCAGCGAGTCCCTTGTGCTCGAAGCCGACCTTGCCAACGACTCCAGCACCGACCGATCCCTGCGGATACTGCCTCACGAGCTTTGATTCGATGCCGAGTCCTTCAAGTGCGAGGGTCTTGATTCCGTCGAGTTCAGATTCACTGAGGTCTGCATCGAGGACGACATATCGATCATCGGCGCGTTGTCGAAGGGTCTGCTCGACATCGGATGAGGATCGACCAAGCACCGATCCGAGTAACGCCGCGACATCTTCAAATGGGTCCGTTGCAACCGACGCCTGGGGATCGCTCTTGAGCCCCTCGCGAATCTTGTCGTTGCCGTGCTTCCAGATGGTCGCAGGATCAGCGAACAGTCGGTATCCGACAACGCTCGTCGCGAGAATGCGACCGCGGCGATCGAGGATGCGGCCGCGCGCTGCCAGTTCGGTTGATGTCGATGTGCGAGATCCCATCGCGGGAAGCAACTGGGATGGCGGAAGGGTCTTGAGCTGCGCGACGCGCAGCAGCGTGCCGCTGAGGGCTGCAATGGTGACGATGACGATGCCGCGCGACCACGCGCGAATCCTCGCCGGCGAGGTCATCCGCCGAACTCCACGCGCTGCCCATCGGTCGTTGCATCATTGGGACTTGTGAGCGTCCCCTCTTCAATTCGATATGGGATCGCCCGCCATCGTCGATCGAGTCGATCGACTGCCGCACGAATCTCCTGCGGACGGGTGCGTCGAGCAATCTCAGCTCGAAGGGACCAAAGCGTCCGCTCCTGTTCCAACATTCGCCAATGCGCTCTCGAAATGTCGCGTGCAAGTTCGTACCGCTGCTGTCGCTGCACGAGCACGCCACAGGCGAGCACGCCGATTCCGACGATGATGGCCGTGACCTTCGCGAACAACGGGGCGCTCTTACTGAGGCTCGCTGGGAATGCGAAGTCCAGCGCCGATCTTCAACGCTGCGGGACTCTTCAGTCGATCGCGATTTGCCTCATAGATCAACTCCCACTTCTTCGATGACCCGAGCTCACGCGCTGCGATCGTTCCAAGCGTGTCACCTTTCTGCACCGTGTACTCACGCTGTGCGAGCGCAGGCTGTGTGGGGGAGACGGCGGCGGCAACGGAGGCAGGCACGGCTGGCGCAAGCTGCGGCTGCGCGACGGGGGCCGCCTGCGCCACGACAGGAGCAGGCTGCTCTCCACGCAACACGCTCGCGGCAGGAAGTCGAAGGGTTGTTCCCTTGCGCAGGCGCGTTGGATTCGAAATCGTTCCTTTGTTGAACTCGGCGAGTTTCTGCCAGAGATTTCCGTTGCCGTACTTCGACTGGCAGATTTTGTACAGAGTCTCACCCTCTTTGAGTGTGTAGAGCTCACATGGCACTCCAGGTGGTGTCGCAGCGGTTGCCGATTCTGGGATGATTCCCGGTGGAACTTGCAGCGAAGCTCCTGCGTCGGCGAACTGCTGCGCAGCGACGGGACCGCCGAGCGGAGTTCGATTGCCGACCTGTACTGGCTGAATCGATGCTGGTACTTGGGGTCTCACCACTCGCATTTGTGTGTTTGCGACCAGATCTGCTGGATTTCTGCGCTGAGTCGCAGAAAAGTGATCAGAGACGAGGATGCCCACGAAGAGGAGCAATCCGAATCCCAAGACAACGGCGAGTTTGTGTTCACGGGTCATGGTGCAACTTCCTTGCTGGCGTGATTGTTGACGCTGGGGTGATGACTAGCGATCGATGCGCGACACTGACCGAAGCTTGGCCGAGCGAGATCTCGAGTTTCGAGCGACTTCGGAGTCGCTCGCGACCTGAGGCTTGCGGGCCACCCTTGCGACGAGTCCTTCGTCCACGAGGGTTGCGAATGAGCGCTTGACTTGGCGGTCCTCCAACGAATGGAAGGAAATCACCGCCACACGTGCTGATCGAGAGAGCCACCCCGCACCCGTTGTTCGGAACGCCGCAGCGACCGACTTCAAGAACTCCTCGAGGGCTCTCAGTTCGTCGTTGACGGCGATCCTGAGCGCCATGAAGGTTCGGGTGGCAGGGTGCAATCTGGAAGCACGGGCACGCGAGCCATAAGCCTCGCGCACGAGTCGAGCCAAATGCGCCGTCGTAAGGATCGGCTCATGCGTTCGCGTTTGTGCAACTTTCCGAGCGATCAATCGCGCAAATGGGTCTTCACCAAAGTTGTAAATGAGATCTGCGATATCGGACTCGCACAGCTCTCTGATGAGGTCGGCCGCCGTGTACACGGCTGACTGGTCAAGCCGCATGTCGAGTGGGCCATCATGCCGAAACCCAAATCCGCGCTGCGCTTGGTCAAGTTGGTTGCTCGAGACACCGAGGTCGGCCAGTACCAAGTCTGCTGAAATCCCTTGCTTCTGGGCGATTTCTGAAATCGAGCGGAAGTCGCCGTGGATTGCGTCGACTCGCGACTCGGGCGCGGCCGCGCGCACGCGGGCGAGCGCAAACTGCAAGTTGGCAGCGTCCCGATCGAGCAAGAGCACCCGACCAGGATTGAGTGCTGCTGCAATCGCGCTTGCATGTCCACCCCGGCCGGCAGTCGCATCAATGAACGATTGCCCCCGCTGAGGCGAGAGCGACGCGAGCACCTCTGCGAGGAGGACCGGCTCGTGCCCTGACTCCGAGGGGTTCACGCTGGGCGATCCGCCGAGGAATCACGATCGAGCGGTGGCGTGGCCGCTTGCCAACGCTGCATGAGTGCGATCTTGACCGCGATCGAAATGACGACCCCAAAAAGGGCCATCCCGATGCAATAGATCACCAAGACTCGAGTCGAAGTCAGGAGGACAATCGCCGCGATGGCCACACCGAGCGAGGTAAAGACGAACGCGATGCCATAAAGCGCAAACACCGTCTTCTTGACTGACCCAAGAGCCCGCTTGAGTTGATGATGCAGGTGATTCGCGTCGGGAGTGTTCATTGAAACACCGGCGAGCTTTCGACGGATGATCGCGAGCAGCGTGTCGATAATGGGCAGTCCGAAAATGACGAACCCCGCGACCACCATGCTGGGGGACCCCTGCTCGCCGAAGAGCAAGATGGTGGTGACACACAGATATCCGATGAGCAAGCTGCCACAATCACCAAGGAAGATCACCGCTGGATTGAAGTTCCATGGCAAAAACCCGAGCATGCAACCAAGCAGTGACAGCGCGAGAACGACGCGCACCCCAACGAGGCTGCTCTCTGAATCTCCAACCGCTGTTGTCTGCGCGAGCAAGAGCGCGATAGCGAGAAACCCCGCCGACATGATGGCGGTCGTCCCTGACAGGAGCCCATCAAGCCCGTCGATCAAGTTGGCTGAGTTGCATCCTGCGATAATCACGAACCCAAGAAAGAACGTGCCGATCCAGTAATAGAGGAGTTCGTTGTTCACCACGAATCCAGACAGGGCAAGGAGTGGCTCCTCGGGCGGACCGATCAGTGGTTGTAACACACCAGTGACTGCGCCAATACCGAGATCGGAGTAAGAAAGCGCCGCGGCGGCGACGAGCTGGCCTGCGATCTTCAGTCTCGCATCCCACTTCCAAATGTCGTCGGCGAGACCAGTCAGCGCGATTGCGCTCGCTCCGACGAGAATCGACAGTGGAACGGGAGCGAAGTCAGCCGCGTCGCCATCGATCAGTATGAAACTCGCCACCATCGCACACATGAATCCGATGAAGACGGCGAGCCCTCCTAGATAGGCAACTGGGGCCTTGTGGTGCTTGCGATGCAAGTCGGGTTTGTCAATGACCCCGACGACAACGGCGATGTGCCGCACGACAGGCGTCGCGACAAGGGTGATGAGGAACCCCGCGACAAAGACTGGGGAATACACATTCAGCATCTCGACCGCGTCAACAAAAACCTCGTGCGCGGGTGCGGGAGCGGGCGCGAGCAGCTCAATCCCTGTCGATGCCGCTTGCAGATTCATCGTGTCAGGCAACTCCCTGGGCGGGTGCTGGGGCGCTCGCCTCCGCGATGTACTCGCTCATGATGCGAGCGTTCTTCTTGTAGTACCCACCCGCAGTCTGCTGCGGACGGTTGAGTATCGCTCCGACGAAGGTCGCACGCTGAGCACTCAATTGGCCAAGGAGTCGCGAAACGAGTCCGCGCTGATCGCTCATCGCTCGCACAACGAGCACCGATGCATCAACGCGGTTCGCGACAACGATCGATTCGGCAGCGATCGCTGCAGGAGCAGTGTCGACAAGAATTATGTCGTACTCAGACCGCGCGCGGTCGAAGACTTCCGTCGCCTTGGCGGTGTCCAACAGTTCAAGGGCTCTGGTGGTACCAGCCGACAGCACGAAGATGCCATTCCCAGCCGGTTGGACTGCGCTCGAGAACTCGACAGTTCCTGCGAGCACATCTCCAAACCCGGGCGAATGCTCGGGAAGCGAGAAAAGTCTCGCGACCGCAGGGCGTCGAAAATTGGCGTCGATAATGAGGACTCGCTTGCCGACGACCGAGGCACTCGACGCGAGATTGCTGATGATCGACGTGACGCCCGCATGCGGCATCG
>SYHM01000094.1 GCA_005799205.1 Planctomycetia bacterium
ACGGGACTGCCAGCGGGGCCGACTGGTCACATGGCACTTGCGGACACGATTGAGAAGGACAACCGAATCCCTCCGCGCGGTTTTTCGAACGAAACATTTGCCGCGGGAGGGGCGCCTGTGGTGGCGCACTCATACGCCGACGGTCAGTACTGGGATGACTCGTACTTTGCGGTCGTCCCTAGCGCGGTGCGTGTCGAGGCGACCGTGCTGTACCAGAACCTTCCGCGCGACTACATCGAGCACCTTCGCGATGCGAACCACACGAACACCACGGGGCAGAATCTGTGGAATCTCTGGAACGCCACAGGCAAGGGGGCGCCCGTGCCAATGGTTGCGGCAAAGCTTGCGCTCGAGCCATCTGTGGTCGGTGACTGCAACGGCGATGGCACAGTCGATGGCGCTGACCTGGGAATCCTGCTCACTGCATGGGGAGCGAACGACTCACCTGCGGATCTTGATGGCAATCGCGCTGTCGACGGAGTCGACTTCTCGGTCATGCTTGCAAACTGGGGCGGGTGACCTGAGGAGCTTCAATGGCATGCGTGCCACTGACAGTCTCAGCGGCTAGACAACGCGCGAGCCGTCATGGGCGTGTTCGCGCATGGGTGCTGATCGGAGTTCATCTCTTGATCGCTGCCCACATCGCGCACTGGGTGCTCGCTGGGCGGACCGTCGCTCCGGCTGAACTCAATGAGTCGATGTACACGCTCGAGCAGGGTGCGATCACCGTTGGTGCGATCCTGACGGCATTGATTCTGCTCAGCGTGCTTGTGTTTGGGCGGTTCTTCTGCTCGTGGGGATGTCATGTGCTGGCCCTGCAGGACCTCAGCGCGTGGCTGCTCGAGCGCGTTGGCATTCGTCCCAAACCAATGCGCTCGCGACTCGCGCCGCTCGTTGCCATCGTCGCTGCACTCTCGATGTTTCTCTGGCCGCAGGTCGAGCGCCTCGCTGCCGGCAGCGCGTGGCCGGGACTGCGCGTGACCACCGATGCAGAGGGTTTCGGTTCGTTGATGACTGATGACTTTCTGCGCAATCTGCCTGGACCGTGGGTGACACTGGCGACCTTTCTGATCTGCGGGGGGGCGCTGGTGTGGATGCTTGGAACCCGCTCGTTCTGTCGAATGATCTGCCCATACGGCGCGCTCTTCTCGTTGACCGATCGCTTTTCGCTCGGCGGCATCCGATTGCGCGGCGACTGCGACTCATGCGGACTTTGCACCGCTGCGTGCACTTCACAGATTCGCGTGCATGAAGAGATCGCTCGACACGGGCGAGTGGTTTCCCCGAACTGTCTCAAAGATCTCGACTGCGTCAAGAGTTGCCCGCGCGAAGCGCTCGCATGGGGCCTCGGTGCGCCGAGCCTCCTTCGCAGCATCGGCGAGGCGGCACGCATGCGTGGTGCATGGTCGATCGGCAATGAGATCGTGTTGCTCGTTGTCGCAGCGCTGTGCACACTCATCTTTCGCAGCCTCTACGGCGAGATACCGTTCTTTCTCGCGATGGCACTTGGCGTGCTCTTTGGATGGATCGCGGTGACCTCGCTTCGCATGCTGCGCGAAGGCAACGTGCGTGCATGCCAGTTGCAGCTTCGGCTGCATGGACGAACAACGCACGCGGGCGTCGCGTGGTTGTGCGCTGCGGCACTGCTCGCAGTGGCGACCGTCCACTGCGGATGGATTCGCGTGCATGAGCAACTCGGTCGCGCCGCGTGGGCCGCCTGCCTCTCGCAGGAAGATGCGGTGGCGGCCAATGAGAGTGCGTCGCGCGCAGTAGAACACCTTGAACTCGTCGAGCGGTACGGCGCATGGAATCCTCCGTACATCGACCGGATGCTCGCAGATGTGCACTTGCGCACGGCACGCCCTGAGCGCGCCCTACGTCATGTCAAGAGGATGACCGTGCGGTGGCCTGACGATCGATCACGGTGGGCGCAGCTCGCCAACACGCTCGCCGCGATGGGAGACGTGGACGGCGCAGCAAGGGTCGCCTCGGCGCATCAACTCGGTCGCAACCCGTGACCTGAGCAGTTCGTGTGCGGCGGGCGCTACGCTTGGCCACTATGCGAACCATGCGACGCGTTGCGATTCTTGTGCCGACTGCGCTGGTGGTGCTGGCCATGATTGGATGGAGCGGAGCCGGGCACCGCACCATCACCGAACTCGCGATTGATCTGCTGCCAGCTGATGCGCCAGCATGGATGCGCGAGCGCGATGTGCGCACACAGATCGCGTACCAATCAAACGAACCCGATCGTTGGCGCGGCACGCGCATTGATGTGCTGACGAACGAGAATGGTCCCGACCACTTTCTCGACGTCGAACTGCTCGCCAAGAGCGGGCACACGATGCAGTCGATGCCTCGGATGCGATATGAGTTTGTCGCTGAAGTTGCGCGCACGACCCCCGTGCAAAGAGAACCGACGCGCGGCGTCGCAAAGTTCACCAAGGACGAAGTGGGATACCTGCCATATGCCATCGCCGAACATCAGGCGAAGCTCGTGTCGAGTTTCAACACGCTGCGCATTCTTGAACTCACCGCGGGCGATGGGCGAGAGGCAGAGCGCTCAGCAGCGCGAGCAAATGCGATCCATGAGATGGGTCAGTTGAGTCACTTTGTCGGCGACGCGGCGCAACCGCTGCATTCAACGATTCATCATCATGGATGGGTCGGCGAGAATCCCGACGAGTTCACGCGCGACAAGGGCTTCCATTCGTACATCGACGGCGATGTGGTCGCGTTGCACGAGCTCGACCTCGTCGGTGTCGCCGCAGAGGGAAAGACGATGGTGGTGATGTCGCAAGAGAAGGTCTTTGATGAGGCGAT
>SYHM01000095.1 GCA_005799205.1 Planctomycetia bacterium
CGATCGCTTGCGCAATCTCGCAACTGGCAACCCAAGTTGTTCGCGATACTTCACGACGGTGCGGCGAGCGAGTGGGATGCCGACCGCCTTGAGTGCCGCAACGATCGCCTGATCAGAGAGTGGCGCGGACTTGTCTTCTGCCGCGATGACGTCACTCACGCGCGCCTTCACGGCGGCCCACGAAATGTCCGTGCCAGAATCGGTTTCGGTTCCACTCGCAAAGAGCTTGCGAAGCTCAAATGTGCCACGCGGAGTCGCCATCCATTTTCCGGCGACTGCACGACTGACAGTGCTGACATGCATGCCGATTTCGCGCGCGACCTGCGTCATTGGCAATGGCTCAAGACTGGTGCCCCCCGATTCGAACCACTCGCGCTGACGCGCAATCACAAGATTGACCACGCGCAGCAGTGTGGCTCCTCGCTGCTCGATCGCATCAATAAACCAGTGCGCTCTGCGGATGCCGTCGGCGAGTAGCAATTTCGTTGCCGGATCAGCGCGCTTTGCCTTCGAGAGTTTGAGGTACTCCTCGCTCACCCGCAGGTTCGGAATCACCCCGTTGGAGAGCCGCGCGACGAACGCATCGCGCTCAGCGTCATACTCAACGATGACATCAGGCCGAATCTCAGAGGCCGTCTCGACCCTGAGCGCGCGACCTGGAGCGGGATCAAGGTGGCGCAGCAACTCACGCGCTGTATCCAAGCGCTCGGTTGACCATCCTTCTTTCTGCCGGATCGCTCCAAACTTGCGCTGAGCCAAATCGTGCAGGTACACCTCGATGAGTCGCCGCGCGTCGTGAAATCGCGATTCCCCTTCGTGCGCTCCCTGAACGCGTTCGAGTTCGGCGAGCTGTAAGAGCAGCGACTCAGTCAGATCGCGCGCCGCGATCCCCGCTGGCTCAAGGTGTCGCTGCAGCCGCGCCAACGCCTCTGTCAAGAGCGCGAGCGAGGGAGACTCACTCGCGGCCGATGCAAGGTGTGCGGCGATCTCTTCAAGTGGTCGTACAAGCAAACCATCCTCACCGACGAACTGAAGAATCGTCCGGCCTGCCTCCATCACTGGCGCAGGCGCTTCGCACAACGCCCACTGCCGCATGAGCACTTCTTCAAGACTCTCGCCTCGCGTCGGAATGCTCGCGAGCGCGGCCGCGCGCGGATCAAACTCTCCCTCGCGCCTCGACACATCGCGCCAGACTTCTGCAGCGTCGTCGTCGCCCATCCGCTCGTGCCACTCTTGCGCGCGCTCGAACCGCTCTGCTCCAGCTGGAGTCGGTCCAGCGCCCAGATCGCCGCTCCCGGCCTCTGGGCTGGCGCTCCCCTGCTCGGCTGCCTGCGCGTCAGAGGGTTCCACCTGTTCGAGTGCGACATTCGACTCGAGTTCTGCCTCGACGCGTTCTTCCAGCGCAGCCAGAGGCATCTGCAACACCTCCATTGACTGCAGCACCCGCGGAGCGAGTTTCAGCTGCTGCCCGAGCCGAACCTGCGGCTGCTGCGAGAGTTCAAAACGCATCACAGAATCGTACAGCGGTGTGGAGAGCCAGCGATGACATTTACAGCGGCTGCCGAAGCGCGATTGCATCGGCGAGTGCTGCTCGGTTGGCGAATTCGATCTGCGATCCACTGGGGAGCCCACGCGCCAGGCGCGTCACGCGAACTGATGTCGACTTGAAGAGATCTGCGAGATAGAGACCAGTTGAGTCTCCTTCGAGGTCTGGATTCAGTGCCAACACAATCTCACGCACTTCGATTCCGCGCGCATTCTTGCTCGCGTCGGTGATGCGCGCGAGCAGATCTCCTGCGGTGATGCTCTCTGGACCCACCCCGTCGAGCGGATCGAGCCTCCCCATCAGCACGTGATAGAGCCCGCGGTATCGGCCAGTTTGTTCAAGATTGATGAGATCCTTCGGCTGTTCGACCACCATGACGATCGATGGATCGCGGCTCTCATCTGAGCAAATGTGGCAGGGAGACGAGTCGGCTGGATTCCAGCAGACTGGGCAATGGCGAACTGATTCCTTCACCGATGCGATCGCGTGCGAGAGCGCAAGCGCCTCGTCACGAGAAGCCTTGAGAACCCAGAAGGCGAGCCGCTGTGCTGTGCGACCTCCGATGCCTGGGAGGAGTGCAAAAGCATCGATCAATCGGTTTACGCTTTGGGGGTAGGCCCCGTGCTGGTGTGGGTCACGAGCCATCGTTACTTGCTCTCCTGCATTGGTGATGTCGACGTGTCGCTGGCGCTCGCTCCTCGAGACTGCGCGTGTGGTGTCACGCGGGCGATTTGCGCATCCAAGATGCGGGCAGCCTCGACCACAAGAGGATGGCGGCGGATTGCATCCGCTTCTTGCACCGCCGATGCCGCAGGAGCCTGAACTGCGATCTGTGGCACGATGGTGCGCTCAACCACTGGCCGAGGGGCTTCAACTACTTTTTTTTTTCGTTTGGACTCTCTGCTCGCGATGAGAGCAGCGTGGCGGCCGTGACGAAGTGCTCCGACATGCACAATCGCGCGACGACCGCATCGAAGAGCGCGCGGGGTACCGATGAACCACGAACATTGCGCACAGCTCCATCGCAGAGGGTGATGAGGTGCACAAGGGCTGGGGGATCGAAGTGTTCAGCGTGCTGCGCAAGCTGCTGCCGACTCTCTCGTGGCAGATCCACCATCGCAGTCTCTGCACCACACGTGCGCACGAGCAGGCAATCCCGCAGCCGCGCGGCGATCGTGTCGAGCGCGTGCTCAGGTGACATCCCTGCCTCGAGCAGTGAGGCGGCTGCGGTCAATCCCCCCGCGGGATCGCCGCACGCGATCGCTCGCATCAGCGACTCAAGCAACTCTTCATCGGGCAGCCCGAGCACCTCGCGCGCGAGCGTTTGCGAGAGATGACCTGAGGACGCCGCGACAAGTCGATCGAGCAGACTGAGTCCATCTCGCATTGACCCGTTGGCGAGGCGCGCCACCTGCAACAGGACGACTTCGTCGGCAGTGAGCTTCTCGTCTGCCAACACTCGTGCGAGATGCTCTGCGATGAGTGAAGTGGGAATCGACCGAAAGTCGAATCGCTGACAACGGCTCTGGATCGTCGCAGGCACTTTGTGCGGCTCGGTGGTGCACAAGATGAACTTCACGTGGGCTGGAGGCTCTTCCATCGTTTTCAAGAGTGCATTGAATGCCGGCTGCGTCAGCATGTGCACCTCGTCGATGATGTAGATCTTGTACGGACTTCGCGCGGGCGCAAGTCCCGCGCCGGCGATGAGGTCTCGCGCGTCATCGACTCCTCGATTACTCGCCCCGTCGATCTCAATGACATCGAGGTCCTCGCCGCGCAGGATTGACTGCGCGATCGCGTCGCGTTCTGAGAGTGAATCGATCGCGTTGAGCGCACGTGCGAAAATACGCGCCATCGAGGTCTTTCCAACACCACGCGTCCCGCAAAACAGGTACGCATGCGCGGTGCGCCCGAGCGTGATGGCATTCCGCAGTGTGTTGGCGATTGAATCCTGCCCGATGAGTTCGGCGAACGAGCGTGATCGATAGCGGCGTGCGAAGACCTGATAGGGAGCGACCAACTTCCCCTCGCCAAAGAGGTTCACCGGGGCGCTCGCCGGAGCGGTAGATGGTGACTTAGAAGACATGACTTTGGTATCTACGAGTACGACCAACAGACAAGTCACGGGGAGGACGGCCAGGTGGCCGGTGGCACGGGCGACGACGCTTATGGCTGCTGCCGTCAGGCCCTGACCAGGTTCACGAGCCGTCCGCCCATCGGACCCGACCGTCCTCCTCATGACCTGAATTGATACTAGCACCACCGCCTACACTCGTCGTGTGAGCGCACTGCCTGATCCGAGAGTGAATCCGCCCCTCGCCGATCCGATGCGCGCAAAGGTTGCGCGCCGAGCACCGCGACGGGGTCGTGAGAGTCCGTTTCTGTTGCTAGCGGTGCGACTCATCTTCATTGCGATGCTGGTCGTCGTCACGACGGTGACGGTCGCGAGCTCGAAAAACGTCGAAGATTTCGGCCATCCCACGGTCATCGGCCTCATCATCGCTGGTGTCAGCATTGGGATGGTTGTGCTGTTGCTCGACCACCTCACGCCGAAGAAACGGCTGACCTCGGTCGCAGGCGTGTATTTCGGCATTTGCCTCGGGCTCATCGCCGCCGTCGCGCTCGGATCACTCATCGACACAGTTGCGAGGGCATGGGAAATCAGTGGCGGACCAGCGCAGCTGTATCTAGGGCTCGCGAAGCTCATCCTCGGCATCGTGCTGTGTTACCTCTCGGTCTCAATGGTGCTCACAACCAAAGATGACTTTCGACTTGTCATTCCGTATGTCGAGTTCAACCGGCAGCCCAGCGGCCTGTCGTCAATCCTGCTCGATAGTTCGACTCTCATCGATGGCAGAATCGAGGCGCTTGTTGCGAGTCACCTTGTCGATGCGCCACTGGTAGTTCCACAGTGTGTGCTTGATGAGTTACAAAACCTGTGCGACAGCAGCGACAAGCACAAACGCGCGAAGGGCCACCGAGGGCTTGATGTCGTTGCGCGCATGCAGGACAACCCATCGATTGACCTGCGCATCGAAGCGGGATCACTCGACGGGCGCGGAGTGGATCGCCTGCTCATCGAACTTGCGGCCCGTGAGCACATGCGGATTGCGACCAGCGATGCAGGTCTGCAAAAGGTCGCCGAGATCAACAACATCGTCACGATCAATCTGCATTCAATTGCTGCGGGACTCCAGCCGCAGGTCAGTCCTGGCGAGAGCGTCTCGGTCGAGATCACACGGCTCGGCGAGCAAGCCACTCAGGGCGTTGGACATCTTCCTGACGGAACCATGGTGGTCATCGACGGCGCAGCGCACTTGGTGGGATCGCGTGTCAGCGGAGTCGTGAGCAACATCTTGCAGGCTGCGGGCGGACGAATCATCTTCGCTCGGCTCGACGCCCCTGCCGCGGGAACCAGCGAGTCGATGGCGGCGAGGGCTGTGAGCCAACCGCGAGAGCCCCTTCCCGAAGGCGACTTTCCCCGCCGCTCCCCCACGCAGGGCGGGCGCAACCCGCGGCGCGGCTGACCGAGAAGTGACAGGCGACGTGATGACCGATCTCCCTTCAACTCCACCTCTCGAGTCCGTCCCTCGCGACGAGCACGAGTTGTTGATCGTCGGAGGTGGGTACACCGCGACGCGCGCTCTGAGTGAGATCATCGCGGCCTCGGGCGGGGTGTCCGTCCAACATTGCCTGCGCGCAGGAGACGCGGTTGATGAGGCGATGCGCATCTGCCCCACACTCATCGTGCTCGACCTTCGCGAACCCGCATTCGACCTCATCACGACCCTTGACGCACTCGCTGGCAGCGAGGAAGTCGCGGCGGTGCCCGTGGTCGTACTCGCATCCGCGATGACCCCCGATCTTCGAGAAGCCGCTTTCGTGCACGGGGCGACCGACTGGATCGTCTACCCCGTCAGTCGCGCAGAGTTGGTGGCTCGGGTGCGCATTCACTCCACGAGTTATCTCAACCTCTTGAGACGCAATCGCACCGCAACTGCGAACGACACACTCCAAGGCGAGTTACGTGCTGCAAACCGCTCGATCGAACAGCACCGGCTGCAATTGATCGAACGTGCGGGCGAACAACTCAACCTCGAGTGGGATATGCGATTGCGCGGGCTGCTACAGGTTGGCATCGAACTCAACCAGATCCATGACTTTCAGACTCTCATGGATCGAATCCTCTCAGAAGCACGAGCGCTCGTGCACACCGAGTCTGGCACGGTGTTTCTGCGCGAGGGCGATTCACTTCGATTCACTTTCTTTCAGAATGAAGCGCTCGCACAGCGCACAGACACGGGGGAAACCCCGCAAGTGTCGAGCTTTCGGTTGCCGATCACCGATCGGAGTCTCGCAGGGTGGGTGTGCCTCACCGGCCAATATCTGCACATTCCAGACTGCTATCAGATCGCCCCACTTGCGCCCTATCGATTCGATTCGTCCTTCGATCAAGTCGTGGGCTACCGCACACGTGCGATGCTCGCAGTTCCACTCAAGAGTCAGTCTGGCCACATGCTCGGCGTGATGGAGCTCATCAATCCAATCGGCATCGATGGAGGACCCCGCGCGACATTTTCGGAGCAGGACATTCGGCTCGTTGAACACTTCGCCAAAGTGGCTTCAGTCGCGATCGAACGCGCTCGGCTGACTGAAAGCACCATGCTTCGGATGATTCGAATGGCCGAGATTCGCGACCCCACCGAGACTGGTCGCCATGTTGCTCGCGTCGCTGGCTACTCAGCGGTGATCTTCGAAGAGTGGGCGAGGCGACGAGGACTCGAAGGTCCGTCCTTTGAGAGGCAACGCGACCGCCTGCGAACGGCCGCCAAACTGCACGATGTTGGCAAGATCGGAGTCTCTGATTCGATCCTGAAAAAAGAGGGACGGCTCGATCCACCTGAGTATGAGGAAGTCAAGAAGCATGCTCAGATTGGTGCAGACCTCTTTGGAGAGGCCCCCAATGAATTCGACGAAGCGGCCCGCGAAGTCGCGCTGCTGCACCACGAAAAGTGGAATGGCGAGGGATATCCCGGCATCGAAGAGGGTGGCGTGCGCCGCGGTCGCCGCGGGGAAGAGATTCCGCTGTTCGCACGGATCGTTGGCATCGCTGATGTGTTCGACGCGCTCAGCAGTCACCGTTCGTACAAGGAGGCGTGGCCCGAGCAACGTGTCCTTGAGCTGATCCAGTCCGAATCGGGCCAGCACTTCGATCCAGAACTTGTCGACATCCTCTTTGCGCGCCTCGATTCGATTCGCAGCGTGCGCGACAGACTTGCGGATCCTCCGCGCGGCCAGGCTGGATCGATGCGATGATCTGCGCACTCATTCTCGCACTCGCGTCAACACAGGCCCCATCAGAAGCGCAGACTCGGTTTACGTTCACCGAGCTTGCGATGGGGTGCGAGGTGCGGATTGAACTCATTGCGGCGAGCGAAGTCAGCGCCGTCGAACTCGCTCGGGGGGCGTTCGAGCGGGTGCGAGCGATTGACGAAACTCTCAGCGACTACAGCACCTCTTCCGAGGTCACGCGGCTCTCGCGCGAAGCAACCGTCGAAACGCGGGTGAGCCTCGACCTTGCTGCGGTACTTCGCGACTCGCTTCGTGTGTCGCGTGCGACGAATGGAGCTTTCGACGTCTCAACCGGAGCACTGAGCCACATGTGGCGAAGCGCGCGCGCGACGCGCACACTGCCAACGCAGGCAGAACTCGCCCGGGCGCTCGATCACTGCGGGTACGCATCGGTGCAGTTCGACGAGGGTTCCCGCACGCTTCAGTGGCTTCGTCCGGGAATCCGCCTCGACTTTGGTGGAATTGGGAAGGGATATGCCGCGCAGGCCGCGGTCGAGTACTTGCGCTCGAAAGGCGCCCCCTGCTCACTCTGTGCAATTGCGGGGGACATCGCCTGTGGTGAGGCTCCTCCAGGCCGCAGCGGATGGTCGATCGAGCTCTCTCACGATCTCGAAGGTGCACCATCGCGCAGACTCACTCTTCGCAACCAGTCCGTCTCGACCAGTGGAGATGCCTGGCAGTTCATCGAAGTGAATGGTGTGCGCTCGTCGCACATCTATGACCCGCGTACCGGCCACGCACTCACCCAGCGAATTGGCGCGACGGTGGTCAGCCGACATGGAGCGATCGCCGATGCGATTGCGACGGCACTCTGCGTTGATGGGACCGCGTTGCTTGCCCGACACGCAGAGGTTGCGCAGGCTGTCGGCGAGTTTGAGGGCCAGATCGTCGAGCTGCTCGTGCGTGAGGGTGCCGCTGCGACGGTTCGCGTCAGCGCGACGCCGAACTGGTCGAGCTTCCTGGAATCGCCACGGGCGCCTGCTGCAGTGGACCGAACTGCAGCGACGGCGGCATCAGGTTCATCGGGCTCGCCAGCGCGTCCTCCCATGTGATCTCTGCCCCTGAGTACGCAGCCATCCGTCCCATGATCGCAGTCATGGTGCTCTCAGCGACCTGCCTAGTTTCGTTCAGTGGCGTGCCATCAACGATCGCCTTCTGCAAGTCGATGTGTTCTTGCACATAGGGATTGTTGTTTGGCCCCTTGAACTCCCACGCATCTGCCTTGTTGTGGGAAGTCAAGCGCGCTGATCCAGAAGTGAGCCGCGCGGTGCCCGTCGACCCATAGAGCACTTCTTCGACGCGTCCGGCCGTGCCATCTTGTTGTCGTGCCATACTGAGCGCGAACCGTGGTTCGCCCCCCTCGGTCGCACCGGCGTACTCAAAGTCAACCGCGAAGTGATCAAAGACATGACCGAACGCCGTTGTGTCCGTGCGCGACTGCCGTCCGCCGACCGCCACACATCGCACGGGGTGAGATCCCATTGCCCAATTCGCGACATCGATGTTGTGCACGTGCTGCTCGACGATGTGGTCTCCAGAGAGCCACGTGTGATAGAGCCAATTGCGCACTTGGTTCTCGACATCGCTGCGCGCTGGGTCGGGGGCAACGTTCCAGAGTGACCCCATGTTCCAGAACACGCGGGCTGCGACGACATGTCCGATCGCTCCCCCGCTCACCCGCTGCATGGCTTCGAGGTACGACCGCTCATGCCTGCGCTGGGTGCCCGCTGCAACCCGCAGTCCCTTCGCATCGACCTCGTTCGCTGCCGCGAGCATTGTTCGAATACCAGTTGGATCAACGGCAACCGGTTTCTCGACAAACGCGTTGCGCCCCGCAGCAATCGCGGCGCTGAAATGCACGGGGCGGAATCCCGGCGGCGTCGCGAGGATGACGTAGTCGCACGGAACGGCGATGACTCCTTGATAGGCGTCAAACCCCGTAAAACACTGGGCCGGTGGCACCTTCGCCCGATCACCAAAACTGGCGAGGCCTGCTTGTGCTCTGGCGATGCGCTCGGCGAAAAGGTCGCCGAGTGCGACAATTCGAACATCTGGAGAGGCTTCGAGTGCGTTGCCGGCCGCTCCCGTGCCGCGGCCGCCGCACCCGATCACTCCAACTCGAATCTCACGTCGTCCGCGCGCCGCGACAAGCCTTGAGGCACGAGCGTTTGTGGAAAGCGCCGTGAATGGCGAGAGCAGAGTCGCACCTGCGACCGTTGCCGCCGTTGCCTTCACAAAGGATCGGCGATCAATTGCGTGACGCGTCATGAGAGGGGCGATCCAGTCACTGCACTTCCAGGCTTGGGGGCGGGTGAGATTGGCATCGCACCTTCGAATGACGCAGGCGCGAGACTCTCGCTGCCTGTGGCAGCATCGTCCCACGAGACTTGGCGACCGCTGTATGCCGACATTCGACCCATGATTGCCATGAGGCACGAGTCTGCCATGAATTCGCCTTCATTGATCGGTCGCCCATCGCGAATCGACTTGAACAGGGTTTCATGTTCGACTTCGTACATGTTGGGCGTAGGGCCATCCTTTGGGTAGGACCACAGCGTGGTTCCTGAATAGTCCTTGATCCAGTGCGTTGGAGCCCACCCGTTGATCCACGCGTAACCCTTGGTGCCTGTGATCCAGTCTGTGTTGTCGTTGTAACAATTCGCTTGCTGTCGGGCGATCATCGTTGCGCGCGGACCGTTTGGATATTCATAAATCACTGTGAAATTGTCATAGATGTCCCCAAACTCCGGCTTGTCTTCTCGGCAGAACCGACTGCCAAGCGCGGTGCACTTCACCGGATGCCGCCCACCCATCACCCAGTTGATCTTGTCAACCGAGTGAACCGCTTGCTCGACCAGATGGTCGCCCGAGAGCCAATTGAAATGTTGCCAGTTGCGAAGTTGAAACTCAAAGTCGCTCCAACCAGCTTGACGAGGACGGGTCCCAAGGGGCGCGGTGAGATACGTAGCGGTGATCCCCACAACCTCGCCAAGTCGACCACCGTGAACCTCTGCGACGAGTGCGCGCTCAGGGCTCGAACTTCTCCAGCAGAATCCACTCACAAGTGAGAGGTTTCTCTCGCGCGCCGCGGCGACGCTCTCGCGCACCGATCGATACCCCACCGAATCAACGCAGACTGGCTTCTCACAGAAAATGTGCTTGCCCGCGGCGACTGACTTCGCGAGCTGCGCAGGACGAAACGATGGCGTCGAGCAAAGCAGCACGACATCGACGAGGGGTAGAAGCTGGTCAATCGCATCGACCCCGACGAATTGCCGCTCTGGAGGCACGGTGACGCGCTCATGATCGGGGCTCTTCCCCAGATTCGAGAGGCAGTTCTCGAGTCGATCGCGAAATGCATCTGCGAGTGCGACGATGACGACACCCTTATCTGCGGCAAGCGCTTGCGCCGCCGCGCCAGTGCCGCGACCGCCGCATCCGACGAGGCCGACGCGAATCGTGTCGGCGCGCGATCCGCCTCTCGACTTCAGTGCAGACGCCGCGAGGGTGGGACTCACGAGCGCCGAGCCCGTCGCGAGTGCTGTGGACTTCATAAAGAGCCGACGAGATGGGTGCATGTGGTTCACTTGATTGCTCCGGGGTTTGGTGCAGGGGTTGGTGCAGGGTTTGGTGCAGGGTTTGGTGCAGGGTTTGGTGCAGGGTTTGGTGCAGGGGTTGGTGCAGGGGTTGGTGCAGGGGTTGGTGGGGACTGCTCTGCGGGGGCGCTCACTGGTGCCCCATCGCAAACGACTCGGAATCCAATCCATCCAGCATCCGCAAGCCACCAGATGCTTCGTGGAAGTTGCGGATCACTCACATTCCACTTCGGCGTATCACGCCTGAGCCACCGACAGGAACACTCTCGGCGCTCCTCTCGATACGACCCGCCGACGACTGCGCCTTTGCCATCGGGCATCACGCACCACTCGGCGAGATTTCCAAAGAGGTCTTGCACCCCTTGTGCATCGGGCTTCTTAGAACCGACCTTGTGGGTTGTGCCATCGCTGTTTTCGTCGAACCACGCGAAGTCGCCGAGCGACTCGGCGGTCACCATCGATCGCTCGCATGCAAGGGTCCACTCAGCGTGAGTCGGCAACCGATAGGTCTTTCCTGTCTTCGCCGAGAGCCAGACGCAGAACGCGGTGGCATTCGGAAAGCTCACTGAATTCGCAGGCCACCCAGCGTGGCCAAATCCGCGATCAGTTGCGATGTACGGTTTCGTCGGGCGGGTGACCGCATCGGCGCCGGGCGGGTCTCCCTTGCCGTCCTTCTTGTCAAAGCCGTAGATGCACACATCGAGTACTTCCCAAGGAATCTCTGTACGGCTCATCCATAGCGGCGGAGAGCCGGCGGCCGTTGCGATCGGCACCATGTCGATCGAGAGTGTGGTTCCCTTAAGCGGTTCGTTGAATGCAAGCGACTTCGATGGCGCAGCACTCGACACCTGCGCAACCGCACGTGCAGAAATCAGTAGGAGTGCGGCGACCGCGAACCTGCTCAGAGTCATTTGCGCGCTCACTCAACCCCAATCAGAAAGCAGTGCCGCCAAATCAGCGCCGCCGACGAGGCCGTCACCAGTGATGTCGGCCGAACCAGCCGTCCCCCACTGCGAGAGCATCACAGCAAGGTCACTTCCGTTCACGATTCCGTCACTGTTGAGATCTGCCGGCCGCACTGGCTCACAGTCGAACCCAATGAGTCGCAGGTCATCGACGCCAGCTTCGACGAGGCTGCCAGTGTCGAGATCGCGCGCTTGAAAGCGCAGTCGCATCGCATTTGTTGGAGTCATGAAGTCTGCAATTCGCACGCGCTTTTCTGTCCACACTCCCGGACTGGCTGTGACCAGTTCGACTTGGGTCCACGTTGAACCTCCGTTGTTCGAGAGCAGCGTCGGCATCGAGTCGAGGCCAGGGGCGCCTCCGAGATTGTTTGAGTACCAGACGAAGTAGGTCAACACAGGGTCGGCGATGACCGTTGCATCGATCGAGGGCGATGTCAGTGTCGTGGTTCCTCCGTCGACATCAGCCGCGCCAGCTGCTCCACCGATGACGCCAAGTCCAGTGATCCACGCCGAGACACCAGTTGCTGTGTGGTCATCTTCAGGTTGCGCCGTCGTACCAACGGGATTGCCTCGCTCCCACATGCCACTCACCGCGTTGTCACCGGTTGCACCGACGGTCCATCCACTCGACGTGCCTTCCATCTCATCAGTGAGGGCGACGATCTCGCCATTCGACACTGTGGCCGTGCGAAGTCCCGCCGCTGGGTCGCGCACAACAGTTCCGCTCGCGAGCGTGAACTCGATCGCAAATCCAACAGTCGATGGGCACGCGAGCGTTGGAAACTGCGCCGACCAAATTCCTGGAAGTGCAGGGACGAGTGGAACAGTTTGATTCGTCGCGGCACCCGTATTGAAGATCAACTTCGCGCCGCCCGCGGCAATCGATTGCCCTGCGCCCAGTGTTGCGGTCAGATTGAAGCCGCCGCCACTTGGAAGAATGTTGGTTGGAATCCCCTGCGGATAGGCGATCGTCAGCGGCGCTTCGCCAACCGTCCACACAAACAGTCCGCGCTGAATGTCGCTTCCGATGACGGTGCCACTCGGGAAGTATGGGTAGTTGCTCCACAGACCCGCGTAGCCGGTTGCGTTTTCTGTGGGATAGGTGTCAAACCATGCACGCTCACTCGGTGCGAGGCGGCTGGTGATGTCGTAGATGCGCAGTCCACTCTTGTAATTGCTCGCGAAGAGATCGTTGCCCTTGATGTACAGGTTGTGGTCGACCGAGACCTGACCGTTTGAATAGGTGCCAGCGAGAAATGGCGCGGCGAGGTTCTGAATATCAATGATCTTGGTCTGACAGAGCACTCCGAAGTTCGCTTCGTCAATCTCGTCATTGATATAGAAGTACTTGTAATCGGGGGAGATCCATCCTTGATGGCAGTACGCGGCATTTGGATAGGTCGCTCGACCGATGACGACGATGTTCGCCTTGTCAGTGATATCGAGAATGTCGAGGCCAGTCTCAGTCTGCCCACCGTTGAGGCCACCACAGGCGAGGAAAATCTCGCGACCCGCGTATGGGCCAGTGGGCCAATTGAACACCGCGCCATCGTGGGTGTACTTCGAGCTCCATGCGCCGACATACGCGGGTACCGCTGGGTTGGCGAGGCTGTATGCACGCACGCCACTTGATCCTCCACCCATCCGGTAGAGGAATCCAGTCTGCTCGTTGATGATCATCGTGTGCGATGCTGCGGTGCCGCCTGTCGTGACCGTCCCAAGATCGGTGATGACACCCGAATCAATCTGTGCAAGATCGAAAATCTGAATGCCGCCGCCACCCTCGCTCACCGCGTAGCAATAGTGTTGGTAGGTCTTCATGTTGCGCCACATGCTGTCACTCGCGCTGGCCGGCCGAGGCATGAACTGCACGAGTTGTGATGCTGATGGAACTGTGATCTCGACGAATGCGGTTCCGTTGCTCATGCCAAGGATCGCATACTCGCGTCCGCTCGGGCTCACATACCCCCACGCATCGCTCGCGCTCGTCGCTGCTGCGCTGATCGCGGTGAACGGAAACCACGCTTGAAGGTTCACACCAGAAGACTGGAAGGTGCCGCCGGCAACTCCCCCATCGCTCGCGCGCCAAATCGGACCGAAGAATGGCGGCTCCTGATTCTGCTCCTTTGGATCGTCCTCGTGTGCAATGACCAGCGCAGTGAATGAGCAGGCGAGACAGATCGCTCCGAGCAGATGGAAAGCCTTCATCGCTTCACTCTACTTCGAATCTCGTCGATTTCCACTCGGAACGCCCCTCCCCACGAGGCAATCTGAGCCTCTCATTTCCACGGATTCGTTGTCCAGCGACTCGGCGGAGGTGCCCCGTCGAGAGAGTTCAAGAACGCAAGCAACCCTTCAATCTCACGCTGCGACAGATTGGTCTTTCGCAAGATCGATTCACGGTGGTGATCCATCGTCACCGCCCCCTCAAGGGTGCTATAAAAGTGCAGAACCTCATTGAGTGTCGCGAATTGCCCTTGGTGAAAATACGGAGCGGTTTGTGCAACATTTCGAAGGGTTGGCGTGCGGAATGCCCCCCACTGGTCAGGTTGTGCAATCAGCGAATCGACGACCATCGCCGATTCGCACGCGGGGTCATCGGAATGGGGTCCACTTGTGCGGTAGGGATTCGACTGTAATGCTGCGACTGCGCCAAACCTGCCCGCGTCGGCAATCAGATCGTCGCGTGGAGCAGCACCGAGGGCGTGAAACTCACCATCGCTGAGCAGTGGCCCGTCATGGCAGGTGACGCACTCTCCACGCCCTGTGAAAGTTGCAAGTCCGAGCTGTGCGGCGCGAGAAAACTGGCCTTCTTGCACGGTTGAGAGATCGGCGGGAGACCCTGCGAGCTTCCACCCTTCGACCCATTGGTCAAAGACGCTCGGACCGGTGGTCAGTCGTCGTTCATAGGCGGCAATCGCCTTGCCGAGATTTGCGATGACTCGTTCACTTTGCGCGCTTGTGAGTGTTCCCTCGGGCAGGGCTCCGCACACCGCCTCATACTCTGTACGAAGCGTTGGTTCACTGCGAACCCGTGCGACGATTCGCTCGAACGAGTTCCCCATCTCTCTCGGATGCAGCATCGGACCGTGCGCCTGACTCCAGAGTGAATCGAACTTGCCATCCCAATTCAACCACCGCTGATGAGCGCAGTCGAGAATCGACAGCGTGTTGCGAACCCCTTGCGAGATCCCTCTATTGAGCGCGAGGCCATCGGTGAAGGCGCGTGCGGGGTCATGGCAGGTCGCACACGAAATCGTTCCAGTGCTCGAGAGGTGTGGGTCGAAAAACAGTGCCTGGCCGAGCAGCGCGGCGCGATCGTCATCGGCGAAGCGATTCGTCGGATCGGGCGCAGGCGCGCCTGGGAACCCCATCTGTTTGACACGTGCAATCTGCGCAGTTGAGAGTTGCACTGGTGCATCGCACGCTGCAAGACATAGCAGCACAATTGTTATGGAAGCACGATGTTCCACTGAGCGCGCTCCACAGTGATCCCGTCATCAAGATCAACATCAACTTCCCAGCGACCAGACATGTGAAAGAGCATGCCCTCGGCGCTGCCGCTTCCAGCGGCAGCGATCGTCACCATCGGCGCGACATTCATCCCATGGCCATGCTCTGGCATCTGCGCGTCGATCAGCATCCCGCGAAGCGGCAGTGCTGGATCGCGCAGCGAAACAGCGCGTACTTCAAGCGTGAAGCGCTTGCGGACGAGGGGCAGATCGACGGCCGCGCCATCGATGACGACGCGCCAGTGAACGGACCACGACCCATCGTTGCTGGTGACGTGCTTCCACGATGCGTCCGGTGGCGCCAGCGCTGGCGGAGTCGACTGCACTAGGCCGAAGGTCAACACGGCAAGTGCGAGCGGCACGATCATCGTGCACCCCCCTGCGCCGCAGGTGCGTCTCGCTTGGTGCGCACTCGAAGTACTTCGTCCGCCGTGCGTGCGCGCGTGTACGACCGGCCGAGACTGAATGTCAGTTGCCAGGTGCCATCGACGCCAAACCGTTGGCCGCGGTGATTGCCGCTATCGACGGCGTACATCGCGCCATCTGCCGCACGCGCAGTCGCCGATGGCAACCAGAATGATCCGTCTGCGACGCCGGACGATCCAACCGTACGCACGATGCCGGCGGTGGTGACAATCTGAACGCAGTCATGTGCTCGATCAACAACCCACCAGGCACCCTCATTGCCCGCGCTGAGTGTGCATCCGCGTCCGACCGAAGGGAGCGCAAGAGTCCCGTCAGGAACCCACTGCGCGCCGCGCCAAGTGTAGATGGCAATCACCGCCGGCGAATCGTAGAGCACTCCGATGCGACCATCGTCTGCGCAGGCGATTGACACGGCGCGCGCTGTTGTGTCAGGAGCGGTGATCAAGGCGGTCGAGGCTGTGCGCAGCGATCCATCGAGTGACACAATGCTGGGCCCCTCAGGAGAGAGCGCGTAGATCATCGGTGCGCCATCGACCGACGCAACTGCAAGCGATGCGATCGATCCATCCACTGGGAGATCGAGTCGCGCATAGGGCCGCGTCTTGACGAGCCGTCCCATGAATGGCTCGAAGATGATTTCCTTCGGTCGCTCGGTCAATTCCCACAGAGCGAGTCGCTTGTTGGCACCGTCTGCAACGAGCAGCCGTCGGCCATCCGCCAGTGCAACCATCGCATCGATTCGACCAGTCTCGTGCGGCTTCGCGCCCGCCCCTGAAAGTGTCGAGACATGAATCGGAGCGCCGCGTGAAAGATCAAAGACAACGATCGTCGCAGACTCTGGATCGTGCATGAAGAGCCGCCCTCCAGCGATGGTTGCTGCGGCGCCGAAGTGACTCTGCACCCCCTCGAGCTTGGGCAGGATCAGCCGTAGATCAAGGGGTTCTTCGTCGAACCGTGGTTCGAACGCTTGCACTCTCCGTTCAAACGGTTCGCACACGACTGCCAGCGATGGACGCTCACACGCGAGTCCGTTTCCACGCACGAGATTGCGCCCGACCGCAATTGCAACCGGGTAGTGCACAGCTCCCTCGCCGGCACGCGGAAAGACTGCGTGCTGCCCGTAGGCCAACTTTCCTTCGCCCGACGTGGGAGGCGTCCACGACTGACGCGCGACTCTGTGATTGAACTGGTCGGCAATCCACAACCACTTTCCGTCCGACGCGACACCCACAGGCTGATTGAAGAGCCCTGGAAACGGTCCCCTCCCACCCCACGAGGCCTCAACGCGCGGTGGCGAAAGTCCGTCACCGAGATCAAGTAGGAAGATCGCGTGCTGATCGGTTGAACCAACCGCGAGTCGTCCTGGTGCAACGAAGGCAACCGTTGACGGGATCGCCAGCGCGCCGTCTTTCAGGAGCAAGTCACTTCGCGTGATGCGGCGGAGTGACTCCCCTGTGGACGAGATGAGGGCGATCTCATGGCGTGCATCGTCGACGATCGCCGTGCACTCGGTTGCCCCCCCTTGCAGCGATCCAATTGCGATCGCGGTCGGTTCACCGATCGCACAGTTGGGGGCGAAGCGGGCAATCCACGCGCCCGCGCTCGAGAAACGATCGACTTTTCTTCGCCGCGCGTCACTCACAAGCAGCGAACCATCAGGATGCGCGGCGATCCCAGCTGGTGCGACGAGTCGCTCATCACCGGCGCTGTTAGACCGCCAGCGAATCGATCCATCCGCCCCAGAAATGCCGATGATTTCGCCCGATGCGTCCGCGACCGCCACGAGTCCCTCGTGCGTAATCGCGCACGCCACTGGCTCGCGAAGTGCGTCGCACTGCCACAGATATCTTCCGGCGAGTTCACTCGATGACGGCACCGCAACGGGCACCTGCTGCGGCGCGGCTTGCGAAAGCACTGCACTGAGGGCAACCGCGATAAACACGCCGCGAGTGTAGCGCGCTACCCTCGCGCGCATGGTGCAGGTTCAACCCGACTGGCCACTGGGAGCACTTCCATTCGTGGCGCTGCTGCTCGCCATCGCGGTCCTTCCGCTCATCAAAGCAACCCGTCACTGGTGGGAGTCGAATCTGAACAAGGGGTTCGTCGCGTGCGGCTGCGGCGCGCTCACACTGCTCTTCATCGCAACGCACGCAGGTACCGCAGAGGCCTCCGAGACCTTCGTTCACGCCATCGCTGGCGAATACATCCCGTTCGTCGTCTTACTCGGATCACTCTTCGTTGTTGCTGGCGGCATCCACCTGCGCAGTGACGTGGACGCGACTCCGTCGACGAACACGCTCACGCTGGCCATCGGCGCCATCCTCGCGAGCGTCATCGGAACCACCGGTGCGAGCATGCTGCTGATCCGGCTTCTCATCGACGCAAACCGCACTCGAACACGCAGCGCCCACACGATTGTGTTCTTCATTTTTGTCGTCTCCAACATTGGTGGAGTGCTGCTTCCCATTGGCGATCCTCCCCTCTTTCTTGGGTATTTGAAGGGAATCCCGTTCTTCTGGACCCTCAACCTCTTCCTTCCATGGCTTGTGTCAGTCGCGCTCGTGCTGACGGTCTATTTCATGATTGACTCGTGGATGGCGAGGCGAGAACTCGCCAGCACGCTCTCGCCTCGGCCGTCTCGCCCGCACCCACTGCAGATCAGTGGCGTGGTCAATTTCGTCTGGCTCGGTGGAATCCTTGCCTCGGTGATCGTCTTGGTGCCAGGCGAGCCGCTGATCGGGACGCAGTGGATCACCCCCGCGTGGATTCGCGAAGGGGCGATGGCGAGCTTCCTTCTCTTGAGTCTCGCGACGACGTCCACCGCAGTGCGCAGAGCCAATCTGTTCTCGTGGGCTCCGATCGTCGAAGTCGCCGTGCTTTTCTTTGGCATCTTTCTCGCGGTGCAGGTTCCGCTCGAAGTGCTATCGCATCGAGGGGCCGACCTCGCGATCACGACACCAGTGCAATTCTTTTGGATCACCGGTCTTCTGTCGAGCGTGCTCGACAACGCCCCCACCTATCTGGTCTTTCTGACGATTTCGACGTCGCTTCCCGCACTCCCGGGCGACGCGATGGTGGCACTGAGTGACGGAAGCGCGGTCA
>SYHM01000096.1 GCA_005799205.1 Planctomycetia bacterium
TCCACGCGGCTTGGGGCACGTTCGAGCGCAGCTTCGGCCACCTTGCGAGCTTGTGCGAGGTCCCCAGAGAGAATCATGGCGCTGAGTGATCGCAACGTGGCGTCCAGATCGTTCACGGGCTGCGACGAGGCTGTATGCGTGGGCTGCGAGGTGGTCTCTTCTGAGTGAGCTGACGGAGTGCGTGTGGAGTGAGAAACGACTGGGCGCCGCGGGTTGGTATGGCCAGTGACTGGGCGTGGTGCAACGCCGTCGACTGTCGTCGCAACCTTCCGATGACGGAGCGCAAAGACGGATGGGTCACCAACCGACTCGAAGCGATCGCCACGATCAAGGGCGTCGGCATGGCCAAGCAGCAGAATCCCATCACGACCAAGCCAATTGGCCAACCGGTCTCGAAGTGCGATCCGAGCAGGCGCATCGAGATAGATCAGAACATTGCGACAGAAGAGCAGGTCGATTCCGGGTGGTATGAGGTTGTCGGTCGTGACGATGTCGCCTGAGAGAAACTTGACACAGGTACGTACTTCGCGCGAGAGTTCGAGCGAGTGTGTGCTCTGTGTTATCCAGGGCCGCGCCCACTCTGGAATCGACCCACGAACGCTTCCCGCCGAGATTCGACCTTCGCGCGCCGCATGGAGGGCACTCTCATTGCGATCCACTGCGTACACGGTGATCAGTTCGCTCGGCCAACCTGCCGCGAGCGCGCACGCGGCATTGCTCCATGCCTCAACCCCAGTGGCGCATCCAAGGCTCGCGCAGACGAGCTGCCCGCCTCGAGACCGTCGTAGTTCTCTCAAGTGCTGGAGCGCAAACTCGAAGCTTGCTGGGTACCGAAAGAACCAGGTTTCTGGCACCGATATCTCGCCAGCGAGTCGTTGAAACTCGCTGTCGCCGCTCATGACGCGTGCGGTGTAGACAGCCGCATCGTCCAACTGAAGTTCGTGCATGCGCAGTCTCACAGCGCTTGTGAAGCCCGGTCCTTCGAGCAGTGCCCTCGAGAGGTGTCCTCGCTTCGCGAGGTACTCGCTGAGCATCTCGAGATCTGCCGCTGTCGGATTCACACTCACGGCGAGCTCGGGGCGTCGCGAAAGAGTGTTCGGTCTGAATCCGAAAGCAGTCGAGTGACCTCGATCATGCAGATGTCCCCACAGGAATCGTGCATCAGTGCACCGAAAGCGCCATTGGCGATGCCTTCGATTCCAGGATGGACGCCCGAAGCCTCAGGATCGACCGAGACAACGGATCCAACCCCGTCCACCATGAGCGCGATGCGAAGTGCGCCTCCAGTCGCGCCTTGTTGCAGCAGGATGATGCGCGTGTTCATCGAGCGTTTCACGGCACTCGCATTGAGGAGCACGCCACAGTCGAGCAGCGGAACGAAAGCCCCTCGCAAATGCGCCATTCCAAGAATCCACGGCGGAGCGCCTGGAAGCGAACGAGCCTCGACAAGCGGTAAAACCTCTTCAATCGCAGCAACGGGGAGCGCGAATCGGCGATCGGCGAGCCACACTTCGAGTGCGCGCATGGTCCGGATCACTCACTCGGGGTCGGATGTCTTGAACGTGGCAACACCGCTTCGAAGCCCGACGATCGAAGACTGGAGCGCCTCAGCCGCGCGACAGGTTTCGCGCGCGGCGGTCACAGCTTCATGCGACCCTGCGGTCAGTTGACCCATTGCATCGGCGATCTGGCGCGCTCCCTCGGTCTGAGCCTTCATGCCCTCGGTGACCTGATAGATGTCGCGTGTGCCGCTCTCGACTTGTTCGATGATGTCGCCCAGTTGCCCGCCAATTCGTGACGTCTCGCGCACACTGTTGCGCACCTGTTCACTGAAGCGGTCCATTTCCATCACACCCGCGCTGACGGCACCCTGCATGTGTCGCACCGTCTGTTCGATGTCGAGCGTTGCAGCGGCGGTCTGATCGGCGAGGCGACGAATCTCGCGAGCTACGACGAGGAATCCGACGCCATGCTCGCCAGCCTTCTCTGCTTCGATCGCCGCATTGACTGAGAGCAAGTTCGTTTGATCCGCGACCTTGGTGATCGTCGTGACGATCGTGTTGATCGAGGAGGCCTTTTCACTGATAGTTGAGAGTCGACCGGCAATCGAGCGCGTGCCCTCGTCGAGGGACTCCATCGCTGAGGTCATTCCTTGGAGCGACTGCTTTCCGTCCTTTGCGAGTTCAGCCGTTGCATTGGCAGCCCGGTCGACCCCTTGCATCAACTGGGATAGTTCGCTGGCCGTCGCCGAAATCTCTTTGACCGCAGCAGCGATTTGCGAAGTACTCGCGCCGAGCGATTGTGCAGAGCCATCCTGCTCGCGCGCAGTGGCTGCAAGTTGCGTCGCGGTCGCGTTGATGTTGACCGTCGCCTGTTTGACTCCGCGCACGATTGTTTGAAGCGAACTCGCCATCGAGTCGAGGGACCTCAAGAGCGATGAGGTTTCATCTCCACCCGATTGCACTTCGATCTTCGTAGCGAGATGTCCAGATGCGATTGCATTCGCCGCATCGACAGCTGTTCGAACTCGTCGCGTGACTTGGACCGCGGGGATCGACAAGAGGACCGCGATCAGAACCAGTCCGATGAGGGCTCCGCCAGCTTGTTGATAAAACTGCGCCCAAATCGGGGCGAGCATTTCGGACTCGGGTTGCCGCAGGATGAGCGTCCAGCCGCCTACCTCGATCGGAAAAATGCTGTACGCACAGCGCACCTTGAGTACTGGATCTATCGCGTACTGCAGATCGGCGCCCTTCGACTCGCGGAATCGATGAAAGAGTTCTGCATACGGCGTCTCCGCGACCGCGCGCGTTCGCAGCAGCCCGGCGGTATCTGATTCATTCTGGCGAATCTCATCCATGGTCGCTGCAATGAATGCTGGCGGCTTCTCGAAACCTGGGGTCGTCCTCCCCGACGAGACGAGAAACCCTGCCACATTGATCTGGTCGCAGCTCTTTCGCAAGTGCGCATCGATTGACTTCAAGCTTCGATCTGCCCCTCCGATTCCCATGAACTTTCCGTCGATGACGATCGGGCACGTCTGCTCAACGATCATCTGCCCTTCATAGACGTAGGGTTCAGTGATCCGTGCCACCCGCGCCCCTGAGAGCTCGAACTCCTTCTTGAGGCCGCCATACCAGAGGCTGGTCTCTTGGTCGATCGAAGGCTTGATAATGATCAGTTCATCCTTCGTCCAGTCCTTGATGACGTACGGACAGAAACGGCCAGTTGCAGAAAGGGCACCCGCAGGCAGGGGTGCCTCGGCCTGGTTGGGTCGCTCTTCGGCCGGCTCATAATCAATATAAACGCCTGCTAGTGAAGGAGTTGCCTCGAGTAATGACCGAAGGAGTGCGATGCTCTCGCGGCGCTTGCCATACATCCCAGATTCCTGGGATTTCGCCAGAAAAGTGGCGATATCAAGTGCGAACTCATTCTCATCGGCAATCTGGATCGCTGTTTCTTGGCAGGTAATCGCAAGAGCCTGCTCCTTATCGCTTCGATAGCGATCAAGGTTTTCACGAGACTCGTATCCCACGAGCGCAACCAGAGTCAGCGTGGCTGGCAGGACTCCAAGGAGCAGAAGTCGCCCTAAAAGCGATCGATGAAACGGAATCGTTGATTGGTGCATGAGAAAGGCCGCGAGTGTATAGTTCTCAAGTCGAGCCACGGAATGTCCGCGGCTCACATTTCAAGGTTTGCGCATGAGCTTCGATGACCAACGCTTCATTTCGTATCGGGATTCGCTGAGCTTGCGCTTGAAGGAAGGTATGTCATGAAGCTGTATGTAGGAAATCTCCCGTTTAAGGCGACCCAAGAGTCGCTCGCCGAATTTTTCGGTCAGTTCGGCCCTGTCACAGAAGTGTTTATCGCAACCGATCGCGAAACCGGTCGGTCACGCGGTTTTGCGTTCGTCACAATGGCTGACGAAGGTGCTGCCAAGAAGGCAATCGAAGAGTCGAACGGCAAGCCATTCGATGGTCGCAATCTGACCGTCAATGAAGCTCGTCCACCTGCGACCGGCGGTGGCGGCCGTGGTGGATTCGGCGGCGGCGGCGGTGGTCGCGGTGGCTACGGCGGTGGCGGCGGCGGCGGTGGTCGCGGCGGCTACGGCGGTGGCGGCGGCGGTGGCCGTGGCGGCGACCGATATTGATTTGAACTGACTGTCAGTTCTAATCCAGTTCTTGAATCGCACATTCCAGTCAGCCTCCGATTCGTCGGAGGCTGACTGTGTTTTTGCGCCAACCTAGCGCTGACTAGGCGATCGACCTCTTGGAGGTCGGCTCTTTGATGAGCTACCTGAATCGCTCGCACCTCTCGAGCTGTTGGTGCCACCGATCAGATCTCGCGTCCGGTCGCTCGGCAACATCGTGCCAGTGAGCGCAGCCCCCGCGCGCTTGTGCCCAGGCGGGGCGAACCGCTGCCGATTCGCCAGTGCAACCTGAGGAGTCACTTTCAGGAGTTTGAGTGAGATGTCTTGCGCGCTGCTGATCTCGTCCTTTGTGAGCTTGCCGCGCAACTGATTGCGCTCGTGTGCGGCGGCACCATTTCCCGCACTCGCCGAGATGTTCAGCCACGCATACGCCGTGGTCTGATCGAATGGGACTCCCACCCCGCGACGGTAGAGCTGCCCAAGACAGAACTGCGCCCAGTCGAGCCCTTGCTCTGCGGCATCAAGGTAGTACTGCGCTGCGATCTCTTCATTCTGAGGAACGCCATCACCGCGCTCAAAGAGCACTCCGAGTTGAAACTTTGAATCGGGCACTCCCTGCTCGGCGGCAAGTTGATACCAGCGCGCTGCTTCGAGGTCGCTCTCTGGGACATTGTTCCCGTAGTCGTACCGAACCCCCAGCACATGGCAAGCATCGGCGTAGCCCTGATTCGCCGAGAGCGCATAGAGGCGGCTCGCCTCAGCATTGTCAGCTGGAATTCCAGCGCCGAATTCATAGAGTCGCGCGAGTTCGTACTGCGCCGCAGCCGATCCAGTGAGAGATGCGCGATCGAACCATGCCGCGGCTTCTCGAGCGTTCGGCGAGACTCCTTCACCATTCAGCAGCAGGCGCCCGAGAAGCAGCTGCGCGTCAGCGTCGCCACGCTCGGCCGCTGCGAGAAAATAACGAGCGGCAGCTTGCCCGTCCTTGGCGACTCCATCGCCGGCGCTGTGCAGCATTCCAAGCGAAATGCTTGCAGCGACTGAACCTTGATCTGCCGCGAGCTTGAACCATCGCGCGGCCTCAGCGGTGTTGCGCGCAATTCCATCGCCTCGCTCGTACATGCGCGCGAGCTGCAACTGTGCGGGAGCCGATCCGCTGGTGCCAGCCCGCTCGAACCACTTCGCCGCCTCGGTCGCATCTGCTGGACCGCCGACCCCGTCGCGCAGTGATTGCGCGAGCATCACTTGCGCTTCGACGAATTCTTGTGCTGCAGCGAGACGGAACCACTCGAGTGCTTGAGCTGGGTCTGGAGTGACTCCGACACCTTGAAGTAACCGCACGGCGAAATGATGCTGTGAAATCGCATCACCTTTTTCGGCGGCGGATCGAAACCAATCGGTGGCGGCCGTCTGATTTTCGGGAACGCCAGATCCCTGCGAGTAAAGCACTCCAAGGGTGCGCGCTGCCTGCGAGAGATTGGCTTTCGCTGCGCGCTCGAGCCACACCACCGCGCCTGCGCCATCGGCAGCGACTCCAAGTCCATCTGCCATCCGCACGCCAAGTTCGAGTGCCGCATCGGCATTGCCCGCCTCGGCAGCGATTCGATAGAGGCGAACCGCCTGGGCTGGGTCAGCGATCACCCCCTCGCCACGGTCAGTCAGTCGAGCGAGGCGAAGCGCGGAAGTTGCATCGCCAAGCTCTGCGGCAACTTTCAGCCACTTCGCAAGGGTTGCAGGATCGCGTGCTGCGTCTTTCCCCTCGTCGAATATGACGACGAGCTCGAGTGCAGCCTCACGGTTGCCTCCACGAGCGGCAGTTTCGAACTGCTGGATCGCCTCGTGCATGTCTCGAGGGACACCCTGCCCAGTGGCGTAGCGCTTGCCTTGTGCGAGAGATTCGGCAGGATCACTTCGATCGCGATCGGAACAACCGCCCACCGTGAGGAGAGCGAGCAGCGCGGTGACCCGTATCGAAGGGAAGTCCACGCGAAAAAGTGTATCGAGAGCAGCTAGACATCGACTTGGATTCCAAGCTCAACCATGCGCCCAGGAGGAATCGCGAAGTACAACGGATTGTTCGAACTCATTTGTGCGAGGGCACAGAAGATGCGCTTCTGGAAGCCCGGCATGGCTGCGCGCCCGCGCGGCGTGATGATGGTCCGGCCCAGGTAGTACGACGTCGTCCCCTCGCTTGTCTCGAGTCCTTGGTCCGCGGCGATACGGAGCATTCTTGGAACATCGGCGGCCTGCAAAAATCCGTGTCTCGCAGTGACGGTCCAGAAATCGGGTCCGATCTGTGCGACATCAATCTGATCTTCAGGGTCCACGCGTGGTACGGGGGCTGTTTGCACTGACATCACAACGACCTGTTCATGCAGCGCCTTGTTGTGCTTGAGATGGTGGAGGAGCGTTGGTGGAACCCCGTTCGATTGAGGCGTGAGGAAGACGCCAGTGCCAGCAACGCGGGGCACAGGATGCGTCTTGAGGTTGTTCAAGAGATGGGTGTAATCAAGCAGCTGCTTTGAGTAGCGATCCGAGAGAATCTGTCGTCCCTTGATCCAGGTCAGCATGACAAATGTCAAGCCCACGGCGACCGCGAGTGTGAACCAACCACCTGATGGCACTTTGAGAAGGCTCGCACCAAAGAACATCAGATCGATCGACATGAAGAACGCGCAAAAACACACTGATCGCACGATTCCCCACCCGCGGTTCCGCACCATGAGCACGGTGAAGAGAAACGTCGTGATGGTCATCACTCCTGCAACAGCGACGCCGTATGCATTCTCAAGCGTTTCAGAGTCTCGAAAATTCAGCACGATCAGCACGACAGCGATGACCGCCACGAGGTTGACCGCGGGGAGATAGATCTGTGAACTGTGATCTGAGGTGTGCACCACGCGAAGGCGTGGGAGGAGTCCCATCAGAATCCCAGCGTGCGTCAACGCAAACATTCCCGTGATGATCGATTGGCTTGCGACGATCGTGGCGGCTGTCGCGAGCATCACCATCGGGACAATTCCCCATGCAGGAACAAGTCCATAGAAGGGATTGCTGATCGCGGCTGGGTCTCGAATGAGAAGCGCCCCTTGGCCCAGGTAACTCAGCAGCAGTCCTGGCAGCACGAGCGTGTACCAGCACAGAATGATCGGCCTGCGGCCAAAATGCCCGAGGTCTGCATAGAGCGCCTCGCCACCGCTCACGCACAGCATCGCAGCGCCAAGCACGGTGAGGGCAGCGAATGGTGAGCCACTGAACAGCGCCACGATGTACGCCGGATTCAAAGCTTCGAGCACCGCCGGAGTCTGGACAACGCTGACGAGACCGAGGACTCCGATGACGCTGAACCAGATCACCATGATTGGTCCGAACATTCGTCCGATGAACGAACTTCCAAGTCGCTGGATTGCGAAGAGGCCGATCAGGACGACGATCGAGAGCCCGACGATCATGTTGCCGCCGAAATGGTGCACCGTTGGATCTGCGCTCCGATTGATCTCTTCGAGTCCCTCCATCGCAGAGAGCACCGAGATCGCCGGCGTGATAAGCCCGTCGGCATAGAGCATGGCTGCACCGACGACGCCCAAGACAAGCAAGTATCGAGGCAGCTTGAAAACAGACCCTTCCTCACGCGTGGGAAGCAGTGAGAGCAGAGCGAAGATTCCACCTTCACCGCGATTGTCTGCACGCAGAATGAAGAGCGCGTACTTGACGCCAATGACGATCAGAAGTGTCCAGAAAAAAACGCTGATGAGGCCGAAGACGACGTCGTGCGAGACTGCTTCAGCGGTTGGATGTTCGAATCCGGCTCGGAACGCATACAGGGGGCTCGTTCCGATGTCGCCAAACACGACGCCGAGGGCGCCAAGGGCGACTGCGGCAAGCGCTGGGTTCTTTGTGGTGAACTGTTCTGCGCGACGTGAAGCGGATGATCCAGCGGTGGATGGGTTCGGCATGCGATCGCACGAGGCAGGGGGCGCAGGGGCGAGACTCCAAGAGTGTACGGCGAAGCGTGATCTACAGAATCGATGGGATCGCTCACGTGTCGCATCGGGTCTGAGATGATGCCCAGATGCGGAACACGTGGGATGTCATCGTCATCGGACTTGGCGCAATGGGATCGGCTGCACTCTGGCAGCTGTCACGACGCGGTGCTCGTGTCCTCGGCATCGAGCAGGGTTCCATCGGCCACGCGCTGGGAAGTTCGCACGGCGGTTCGCGCATTTTTCGAATGGCGTACTTCGAGCACCCGGATTATGTGCCTCTCCTGCGGCGCGCAGCGAGAGGTTGGAGTGAGATCGAGCGCGCATCGCAGACGCGCCTCATGAACCAATGCGGCCTGCTGTACGGAGGAATGACAGGAAGCAAAGTGATCGCGGGGGTGAAGGACTCTGCGCGCATGTATGGGATCGCACTCGATGTGGTCAACCGTCGAGACCTCGGCGAGCGATTCCCAGTGTTTGCACACTCATGCGAACCGATGAGCGAGTACCTCTTCGAACCAGGGGCAGGCTTCGTTCGTCCTGAGCGATCGATTCGTTCGTTCGTGCGAGTCGCGCAGAGATCAGGGGCTCATGTGCGCGAGCGCACGCGCGTCGATCACTGGGAAGAATCGGGTGTGCGTGTCGAGGTCCATGCCGGAGGTGTTGTTGAAACCACGAAGCAGCTTGTGATTTGCGCAGGACCTTGGATGGCACACTGCGCCCCGCAGTTCGCTGCTCCGGTCGTGAATACTCGGCAGGTCATTGGTTGGGTCTCGTCGCATGACCCAGTATCAGCCACCTCGTATCAGATGCCAGCCTTCTTCATGGAGCGCGAGGCGGGAGAGCCGCTGTATGGCATTCCCACTGCCCACGATCAGGATCCACCATACGGAGTCAAGATTGGAATTCACGGTGATGGATCAGTGTGCGATCCTGACTCAATTGATCGAAGGGTGCATGCGCATGAAACTCAAGAGCTCGAGGCGATCATGCAGCGTGTCGCACCAGGAGCTGCTGGTCCCGTCACTGCGAGCGCAGTATGCATGTACACCAACACCCCCGACGGCGACTTTGTGATTGACCGTGTTCCCCAATCGCACCGCGTCACCGTCGCCGGAGGGTTTTGCGGTCACGGATTCAAATTTGCGCCAGTCATCGGTGAACTCCTTGCAGAAATCGCCCTCGCTGGATCGACGACACTTCCGACAGGATTTTTAAAGCGAGATCGGTTCGATCGCGCTTGACGCGCCCGCGAGATTGCGGGAAAGTTCGCGCATGACCTCACATCAACCCGTTGATCGTCGTCTCTTTCTCGCTGGCGGTGTCGTTGCAGCTGCAGGGCTTGCGGTAGGAACGAATGCTCTTGGAGCATCAACGGCACGCCGCGGTCGTCGTCAATCGACAGCCGGAGCCAACGGCAAGATTCAAGTGATGTGTTTCGGCGTCGGGGGAATGGGCGCGAGTGACATTGGTCAGGTCGCCTCCCATCCACTCGTCGAAATCGTCGGACTCTGCGATGTCGATCGGAACACGCTCGCGTCGATGAAAGAGAAGTTTCCGCGCGCGACAACCTATGAGGACTACCGTGAGGCGATCGCGAAGATGGATGCGTCGGTCGACGCGGTGACCGTGAGTACTCCCGATCACCATCA